>CAZOJR010000024.1:0-14279 GCA_964580165.1 uncultured Gaiellales bacterium | reverse complement strand
CCTCGACGAAGCAACCGAAGCCCTTGTAGCTACTTTCGATCCGGTGAACGGAGGATGGGGCCGGGCGCCCAAGTTTCCACAGCCGCTGATTATCGAGTACCTCCTTGCCCACCAGACGATTTCGCCCCAAGAGCAAGTACAGATCGAGATCGATTCCACCTTGACTGCGATGGCCAGTGGAGGTATCTACGATCATCTCGGGGGTGGATTCCATCGCTATTCCACAGATGACTCCTGGCTCGTGCCCCACTTTGAGAAGATGCTCTACGACAACGCCCAGCTGGCCCGCTGCTATCTACACGCGTGGCAACTGACACATGATCCTCTCTACCGGCAGGTGGCCGAGGGCACGCTGAACTACCTGCTTCGAGATATGAAGCACTCTTCGGGCGGTTTCTTCAGTGCCCAGGATGCCGACTCGGAAGGAAAAGAAGGGGCTTTCTACCTATGGACGCGCCAGCAGTTGGACGGTGTACTAACGGCCGGCGAGGCCAGCCTGTTCGCCCGCGTGTACGACGTGACGGCTGAAGGGAACTTCGAAGGAACGAACATACTGCACTTGGCCAGCGAACCCGGCCTTTATCCCGGCGAAGAACACGCCGCCCTTGCCGGCATTCGGACGAAATTGCTGGAGACGCGGAGGCAGCGGATCCCTCCCGCCCGCGACGAGAAGATTCTGGCAGGCTGGAACGGCATCACCCTCGCCGCCCTAGCAGAGGCAGCCCGCGTCTTGGAATCCGCCCAATACCGGCAGGCAGCAATCGGCACGGCTGAATTCATCGCGGGTGAACTCATGCGGGGTGGTCATCGTATTTCCCATGTATGGACAGATGGAAAAGCCCGCGGTAATGGATTTCTTGACGATTACGCATGCGTAGCCGACGGCCTGCTGGCTCTCTATCAAACCACGTTCGACGAGAGGTGGTTTCTGGCCGCCAGGGGCCTCACTGACGCAATGATCGAGTACTTTGGACGGCCCGCGGGCGGCTTCTACGACACCAGCTCTGATCACGAGACTCTCGTCGTGCGGCCACGATCACTTGAGGATACTCCTACTCCCAGCGGGAACGCCATGGCCGCCACCGTACTCTTGAAGATGGCCGCATATACAGATGAACACAGCTACCAGCAAGCAGCCGAAGATACCTTGGCCACCACAACCGGTCTCATTACACGCGCTCCCGTCATATTCGGGCAGTGGCTCTCAGCCCTACAGCTTGCCGAGGTCGGCACCATGGAACTCGCAGTGATAGGCGATCTATCAACCCCCGGAGCTAAGGCACTCCTGTCGGTGGCCAGCACCGGTTTTCACCCGTTGATGCTCGCAGCCGCACGCTCAACAGGCTCTGACTCCGGCATCCCCATATTGCGGCAACACGAGTCCGGCCCCGACACCACCGCCCGCGCCTGGGTCTGCCGGCAATCTGCCTGTCTTCCTCCAACTAATGATCCGGAAGAACTTGCCGCGTTGCTCGGCGCGCAGTAAAGACTGAGCGGGGGGCGCTGGGCGATAGCCCAGCGCCCCCCGCAACACCAACCACTATGGGCCAAACCCCGTCACGGCTCCATGTGATCTGTGCTCACAGGCACAGATCCGTGACGGCCGGCGCCAAATGGATTCCGACTACCAGCGCGAGCCGCCGCTACGTCCCCCCCCGCCGTAACCGCCGCCGCCCCCTCCGCCGAATCCACCACCATAACCGCCGCCGCGACCGCCGCCGAATCCGCCAGGCTTGCGTTGTTCCTGCTCACGAGCGTTGTCGACATTGAGAGTGCGGCCGTCAAGATCAGCGCCATTCAGAGCGTTCTTGGCTGCGTCCGCTTCTTCGGTGGTGCTCATTTCAACGAATGCAAATCCCTTGGGGCGCCCGGTTTGCCGGTCGCTTATAATATTGACCGCTACAACTTCGCCGAATTCTCCGAACGTCTTTTCGAGGGTTTCTTTGGTGGTACCGTAGGAGAGGTTGCCGACATACAGTCTTGCCGCGCTCATCAAGTCCTCCACACCTCATAATGACAGAAACGCATGCGTTCGGATGCACCTGCAGACGGACAAGTAGATGAAGCACACTGCACGTCGCGGAGAGAGCTTCCTATCGATGCCGCCTCATCATACATCAATAACTTACACAAAGGGTAAGACTATTTTGCAGATCACTTTCAAAATTAGGAGACGTACTATTGAGCGGCCACCGGCCATATCGGGCTCTTGATTATTTGCCCACAATCAAAGAGACAATCGGGGAGAGAAAACCCGCATTTTTCCTGGACTTTGACGGTACCCTGGCACCTATCACCTCACATCCCGATCTCGCCGCGCTGCCCTCCGACGCAAGGGAGTCGCTCACTTCTCTGGCGCGCGATCACGTGGTGTGCCTGATCTCCGGCCGGGAGATGGCTGATCTACGCAGAAAAGTAGACATCCCAAACGTGTACTACGCGGCCGAACACGGGTACCGCATCGCCGGTCCTCCGGAGTCGGAGGTTGAACTCGACGTCGGCCCCGAAGACCGTCTGGAACTGGAAACGGCATCGTATGAACTTGAAACCCGTCTTCGATCCATCGCGGGAGTCGTCATCGAGACCAAGGGGACTTCGCTCTCCGTTCACTACCGCCAGGTGGCAGAAGACGATCAGCCGCTCGTTCATCAGGTTGTCCGGAATGTCGCAGAGTCGACCCCCGGGCTTGAACTCAGAGCAGGGAAGCTGGTTCACGAACTGCGGCCACGCATTCCGTGGGGAAAGGGTCGAGCCGTACAGTGGCTCCTGGGCCGGCTTCGTCTTAGAAAGGACGAAGCCTGTCCCGTTTGCCTTGGGGACGATTTGACAGACGAAGACATGTTCGTTGCCATCCGTAGATGGGGAATCGGCGTGGCGGTTGGCAAGTCCCCCTCCGCAACAGCGGCGGAATATTTACTGGCGGACCATTTGGAAGTGATCGAGTTTATCAAGACCTTTGTTTCCCCAAGGCGCCACCCATAGCGGTATCTGAGGTAGACTACCCGTCAGTCCAGGCAAGGAGGAGTCTCTTGTGATCGACTTCGCGATCAAAGACTGTGCACTGGCTATCATCGCTACCGGACGCCGCGCCCAAACTCTGCGCGAGTTGCGGGACATCCTGCGCGACATACATCCGGGGTGTATCTACCATCACTTCTGGGGAACGCTGCTCAGGCCTCAGTTTTCCGACCGCGAATACAACAACGACTTCGCTACCTGGTGTCACCACAGCCTCCACGACAACACCGCCGCCGAGCGCCTCGCCGTCATCGATCCGGCCGACTACAGCGATCTAGAAAAGCTGCGCCAGGAACTGATCGAGGTTATCGACGAGCGACTGGACGAGACAGAACTGGTGCTTCTCGCCCGCTCAGACCAGCAGTTCCACTTCGCGCGGTCGGTCATCGTGGTTTTTGATACCCATAAACGCCTTTCTGATCCGCGGGAACTGGTAGACGCCCTGCCGCAGATGTCCGTGGGGAGTGTGTTCTACCACTTCATTGACGCCCGCAGGCGGGAACCTGTCGCAGTTGACGATTTTCGAGCCTGGCTGACTGGTTTGGGTCCGGAATACACGTATCTGTGCGACTCGCTGGCCGAGATCGATCCCTACTTCGAATCGTTGTTTGCTTTGCGAGGCCGCTTAGCCGAGGTGTTCAGGGAGTATTTTGGCTCTCCGCCTATCGAGCTCCCCAGCGAGCCTTCTGAGGAGGAGATCACATGACCCTCACCATGCAATCGCAACCCGGCCTGCTTAACCGTTATGCCGAACATGCGGGCCGAGATGCCATAGGACAGCTTCGTCAACTTGCCGGGCTGCTCACGGGCCAGAAGGTCGTACATGTGAACTCAACCCGCAGAGGCGGAGGTGTGGCAGAAATACTCGAGGCCATGGTTCCTCTGATGCAGGAACTGGGAATGGACGCCAGTTGGGAAGTGATCGAAGGTACCGACGAGTTCTTCGCGTGCACCAAGTCCTTTCACAACGCTCTTCAAGGAAGAAGTCTGGAGATCTCTCCCGCTCTCTTGCGAGCTTACGAAGACATCAACTCGGCGAATGCCGAGAAGCTCCGTCCCATCCTCGAGGCAGCCGACGTGGTATTCATCCACGACCCGCAGCCGGCACCACTTCTGGGATACTGCCCGGAAAGACGAGGCAAATGGATCTGGCGCTGTCACATCGACCTCAGCCATCCATATCGCCCGATCTGGAAGTACGTTCGCCGGTTTGTGCTGGGGTACGATGCCAGCGTCTTCTCGCTGGACGCATTCGCCCAACCCATGCCGCACCCCGTGTATCTCATCCCACCGAGCATCGATCCTCTCAGCGAGAAGAACCTGCCCCTCGCACCGGAGACGGTTCAAGAAGTCTTGGATGAATTCGACATCGACCCCGGCCGGCCCATGCTGCTGCAGGTCTCACGGTTCGACCGCTTCAAGGACCCCCTCGGCGTGATTCAGGCCTACCGGCTCGCCAGGGACTTCGCACCCGGCCTGCAGCTTGTCTTGGCGGGGGGAAGCGCGGCCGACGATCCCGAGGGGGAGATCGTGGTCCAAGACGTGCGCAAAGCTGCGGAGGGTGATCCCGACATCCATGTGCTTTCCTCAGGCCACTACAGTGATCACACGATCAATGCCCTCCAGACAGCCGCCACCATCGTCCTGCAGAAATCGCTACGCGAAGGCTTCGGGCTAACGGTCACCGAGGCCATGTGGAAGGGTAAACCGGTCATTGGAGGCAATACCGGAGGGATAAGACTGCAACTGCTCAATCACCGCACCGGATTCCTGGTCGATACTCCTGAGGGGGCGGCCATGCGGATACGCTATCTACTCAACGAGCGCCACCGTATCGCCGAGATCGGCGAGAATGCACGCGAGCTCGTCCGTCAAAGCTTCCTGCTGACGCGCCACCTGCGCGAGTACCTAACTCTCATGGTGGCCCTCACCCACGGCAACGAAGACCGTATCGAGCTCGGCTAGCACGACCCGGCATCCGACCGGCAGGTGATTTAGTACTGTACACCGACCAAGGAGAACCGGTGGCCACAGAATCCACGAAGAGACTCATCGTCCTATCGAACCGATTACCATACGTTTTAGAGAACCATACCAGGGACAGGTGGACCCTCAAGCCGGGTTCAGGCGGCCTGGTTACAGCACTGCTTCCGGTGCTTCGCGACCGGGGTGGCATCTGGATCGGGTGGTCGGGGACCACCGAGGAAGTTCCGGAGGTCGACGAGGTCTTCCGTGGCGCCTCAAGAGAGGCCGGCTACCTCCTCAAACCGGTGTCTCTCACTCAGGAGGAGATAGACCGCTATTACCATGGGTATTCCAATGAGAGTGTATGGCCGTTATTCCACGACCTTCAGTCCCGCTGCGCGTTCAATCCCGACTACTGGCACACCTACGTCAAAGTCAACCGCAGGTTTGCCAACGCCTTAGCGGAGGATTGTAGACCGGACGATTTCGTCTGGGTCCACGACTACCAGTTGATGGACGTAGCCCATCACCTCCGGGACGCTGGCTGCTTGGCGAACCTGGCCTTCTTCCTGCACATTCCTTTTCCGGCTCCAGATATCTTCATGAAACTCCCCGAACGGAACACCGTGCTTGCCTCGCTCCTAGCCTACGATCTCGTAGGGTTTCAGACGCAGCGCGACCGGAGGAACTTCATCCAGTGCGTGCGAATGCTGATGAAGAACGCCCGGGTACGGGTCGACGGCCACCTTCACACGGTCAGACTGGGAGATTATGAGATACATGTGGGTAGCTTTCCCATCGGGATAGACGCGAACAGCTTCGCGGACGCGGCCACCACGCCCGAGGTGGAGGAGCGGCTGAGATCGATACGATCCCTATACGCCAACCGGCAGATCGTGCTTGGGCTGGACAGGCTCGATTACACCAAGGGCATCCCGGAGCGGCTACGAGCTTTCGCCAATCTGTTGGAACGTTTCCCCGAGGTACGAGGACGTATTCATCTCGTCCAGGTGGTTGTGCCCAGCCGTGAAGGCATACCTGAATACGACGACCTCAGAGTCGAGATCGAAAGGACAGTTGCGCGAATCAACGGCCGGTATTCTGAGCTGGGATGGGTGCCGGTCCACTACCTATACCGCAGTCTCCCCCGAACGGAGCTGCTCGCATTCTATCGGTCGGCCGATATCGCTCTCATTACTCCTCTCAAGGATGGGATGAACCTAGTCGCCAAGGAATTCTGCGCCTGCAATATCGAAGAGAACTCCGTATTAGTCCTCAGTCAGTTCGCGGGTGCTTCCGCGCAACTTGGCCAAGCGGCGCTCGTCGTCAATCCATATGATGTGGAGCAGACCGCCGATGCCGTCTATAACGCCTTTCGCATGTCTCAAGGCGAACGCCGGTACCGCATGAGGCGGCTACGCCGCAATGTGCGAACCCAGAATGTCTTCTGGTGGGTCGATTCATTCATGCGGGCGGCCATCGACAAGGAGCTGCGCGACTTCCCGGTGTTGGAGGAGTACATTCCCGAACACCACGGTCACAACTGACACTGCGTGCACCACCACGTCGCCGGAGGCAGAGTTAAGTCGCCGGGGGCGGAGCCGGGGGGCGAAGCTACACGAATAGATTCGAGCAGTCCCCCTCGGTATAGAGGACCAAGCCGTGGCGGGCCAGGAACGCCGCAGTTACTCCCGAGCCCTCCCTCAGACGGTGGCTAAAGGTCCCATCGTAGGTGAAACCCACACCGCAGGAGGGGCTGCGAGCTTTGAGCACAGCACTCTCCGCGCCGCAAAGACGAGCAACGGCCAGAACCTCTGCAGCCCCGCGCAGATAGATACTGGTTACATCCGCGCCCTCTCCTGTCATCACCCGGGCACGGCCGTCAAGCACGTCGTCACCCGTTCCTTCACAGATTTCGGCCGGGGGTCGAGGAGTTGACGCTCCCCCCAACTGTTCGGGGCAAACCGGGACGAGACAGAACCGCTCCCCGAGAGCGCAGACCGCAGGAAAAGAACGGGCCTTGCCGTCTAAGCGTGTGCAAAGACCCACCAGGCAAGCGCTGACGATGAGGGGAACGCGCCCGGCGTACACTATTCGCTAGAGTCGCCGGCTTCGTCCTGCTGTTCGAGCGCCCGCAGGATTTCCTGCAGCTCGGCGACCTTGCCGCTCAGTGCAGATAGCTCGGCCGTCAGCCGTTCGGAAGCCTGAGTCACTTTGGAGCCCGCAGCCTCACTCAGCTCGTCCTCCTGGATCAGTTCTTCGATCTCGTCCAAGTAGAAGAAGGCTTCGTCCAGCTTGAGCTTGGCCTTATCCAGATTGCCGAGTATACGTTCCAATGCATCCTCCTTGGCAGCATCTGCTCGTATATTACAATAGTTTCTTGTTCGACCCCCTCAGCAAGCCCACTCTCCGCAGAAGGAGATCTCGCCATGCCAGAAACTGCGTCAACACAGTTTGAACTCCCGATCCCCGGGCAAGTAGCCATCACGGTAAAACTGGATGAACCCGCTCAACCCCAGCCGAACACCCCGGTGCTGATTCTCGCTCATGGGTCGAGCAATGATCTGGACTTTCCCCTTCTCGTCCACCTCGCCACCGGCCTCGCCACGAAGGGACACGCCAGAGTCCTGCGTTTCAACTTCCCCTATGCACAGCGCGGTGCGGCCTCGCCGGATTCGCGTGGTGTGTTGGAGAAAACCTTCCTAACGGTCTACGAACATGTTCGAAACAATCTGGTGGAGCCGAGCACGCCCGTCTTCATTGGCGGGAAGTCACTCGGCGCACGGACCGCAGCCGAGCTGGTCTCCAGCTTGAGCGAGAATAAGGATGCGTTCGCGGCGGGCCTCATACTCCTTGGGTACCCCCTCTACTCACCCGGCCGGAGGAACCGCCTCTATCTTGAGCCGCTGAGACACATCAATATACCCAGCCTGTTCTTTGTGGGGACTCGCGACACCTTCTGCGATCCGGACCTACTGCAGCCTGTGATTGCCGGCCTTGTCTACCCCGGCGTCATGTTAGTCATCGAGGGAGGCGACCATTCGCTGCATCTGCCTGCTTCTTCCAGCACGCAGCCCACCGACAGCTACGGCATGGTTACCGGGCAGGTAGCAGCCTTCATCAATAGCAATAACCGTTGGTTCCAGAACGAATGATCCGCCCTCGACTGCAGGCTACGGACCGGGTGGCGCCGGCTCCGTAGCCAACTCGGGAGTGTTGGTGGAGCCCAGGTGCGCTACCGTAGTGCCGGCGAACACCAGTATAAAGCCTACTACCGTGCGCAAGGTCAAGGCATCATATCCCACCATGATGGAGACAATCAGCGCGAAGACCGCCTCCAAGTTCATGAGCACACCAGCCAGAACGGGCGGTGTATGGCGCTGGCCAAGAGCCATCAGCAGGTAGGCTACCAGACCGCCCATTACGCCCGTCCACAGCACGATCCCGGTGGCTTCCCACCCGGGGAATATAACCGGTTGTTCCACGATGAAAGCAGAGGCCAACGCGAGAACAGCACACACCGACAACTGAAGCTGCACGAGGGCGATGGCGCTGATTCTGACCGAAGCGTAATCGACTCCCAGAATGTGAAGTGCCCAGAATACGGTGGCAATAAGGGTAAGCGCCTCCCCCCATCCGAATGCCAGCTTGCCGTAGAGAGTGAGAACTGCCAAGCCGCCTACCGTCAGCACAACCCCCAACCCCACCATGGTCGAGGGCCACCGGCCCGTGAACAAACCAAGGATGAGCGGCACCATAATTACATAGAGACTGGTCAGAAATCCTGAAACTCCGGGTGATACGGTGCACAGCCCGGTTGTCTGCAGTGCGAACCCGATGAATAGGAGAACACCAATGCCGCAACCCAATAGCCACCCGCGCCTGTTAAGCCGCCGGAGCCGCGGGATCCCTAATGGAGCCAACACCAGCGCACCGACCAGGAACCTGAGGCCCAGATAGTACAGGGGAGACATATCCACTAGGGCCATCTTGACGAGGACAAAGTTTGCGCCCCAGATGACCCCTGTCACTGCCAGTCCCACCTCGGCCAAGATCCGCACTCGCCGCCGTCCGGCGGAAGCGGTCTTGCCCAGCCCCAAGCTCGGACCCACCGGCCCGCCGGTCACCGGACTAGACAACTCAAGAACCCGGAACTATGGGAGACTCCAATCCGCCACAGCCGTTGCGGCCAGAACTGCTTCGCAGGGCTTCTATCTCAAGAAAGTAGCATAGCCGACTCCGTTGGGGGAGGAGCCGGCTATGCTGCGGGAAAGCTGCTCAGCTCTGCCACGATCTGGGAGGGGGGGTTCCCTAAACCGTGGTATCTCAGTGCTCAGCCAACTCGCATTTTAGCCCCCACTAGTTGATAATACCAATACATTATTTCTATTTATGGTATAAGCATTTTCTATTACAGCCATGGAACTTATCCAGCTCAGATATTTCGTGACCATCGCGCAAACAGCGAGTTTCACAGGCGCTGCGGATCTGCTCCACGTCTCGCAACCGGCGCTGAGCTACCAGATGAGGCGCCTCGAGCAAGAACTCGGCACCCGTCTTTTTGACCGGAAGGGTCGCAGCATCGCTTTGAGCACAGACGGGGAATTCTTCTTGCCCTTGGCTCAGGGGGTGCTATTCCGAGCCGACGAGGCCCTCCGTGTGCTGAAGGAAAATATGGGGGTCGAGGCGGGAGAAGTACGGATGGGATGCAACCCCTCGGTATCCACATACGTGGCGCCCGGACTGCTGGCCGCTTTCCGCCGCAGTTACCCCCGAGTGCAGGTTGAATTGTTCGAGTGGGGTGATTCCGACCTGCAGAAGATGGTGCAAGACGGCTCCATCGACTTCGCGGTAGTGACAGCTCCCGGTGCGTCCCGGGCACTGGACGTTACTCTGCTCGGCACGGAGGATCTCTTCGTTGTAGCCGCTGTTGACCATCCACTTGCCGGCCGTGATTCGGTCGATCTCGGCGAATTGGCAGAGGAGGACTGGGTGTTTCCCAATGACTCCTACAACCTCACTCTCCTGGTGAGAGACGCCTGCCGCCGTGTCGGTTTTGAGGCTTCTGTGGCATACAGAGCAGGCACCACAGAAGCGGTAAAGAACTTCGTGCGCAAGGGACTCGGGATATCCGCTCTACCCAGCATCGCTCTGCAGGGCCCGGGGCGGCAAGATCTGGTGGTAATCCGGATAGAGGACGGTCTCACCCGCACCCTCCACTTGGTTCGGGGAAAAGACCGGTCGATGACCCGGGCCGCGCGTGCACTGATGGAGTTGGTGGGCACAACCATCACCGGCCTCATGAGAGGACCGCAATCCGGCAGGACACAGTCCGTCGAGGCACCGGCGGATAACCGGAGCTGAACATTGCGGGGGGCGCAGCCCCGGCGTTATGCCGGGGCTGCGCCCCCCGCGCTTCGCTATTCCAGCTTGCCGCTCTTGCTCAGCCAGGGCATCATGGCCCGGAGTTGACGACCGACAATCTCAATCTCATGTTCGGATTCTTCCCGCTTGATGGCGTTGTAGACCGGCCGGCCGGCCTGGTTCTCCAATATCCATTCACGCGCGAACTCGCCGGTCTGGATCTCCTCCAAGATGCACTCCATCTCGTCGCGCACTTCATCACTGATGATGCGCTTGCCCCGAGTCATATCCCCGTACTCAGCGGTGTCAGAGATCGAGTAACGCATGCCACTGATGCCGTGCTCGTGAATGAGATCAACGATCAGCTTCAACTCGTGCAGGCATTCGAAGTAGGCCACCTCCGGCTGATAACCCGCATCGACCAGAGTTTCAAAACCGGCCCGGATCAGTTCAGAAACACCACCGCACAGAACGGCCTGCTCGCCGAACAGATCAGTCTCAGTCTCTTCTTTGAACGTGGTCTCGATGACTCCCGCCCGAAGCGCTCCTATCCCCCTCGCATAGGCAAGCGCTCGATCACGAGCTTTGCCGGTGGCATCCTGGTACACGGCCAGTAGAGCCGGCACACCGCCACCTTCGGTGTACACACGACGCACTAGGTGACCCGGACCCTTTGGGGCGATCATCGTGACATCCACCGAGGCGGGAGGGATGATCTGGCTGTAGTGGATATTGAAGCCGTGGGCGAACATCAACATGTCGCCGTCTTTAAGATTGTCACGGATTGCGGTCTCGTAAACCACCTTCTGCGTCTGGTCCGGCACCACCATCATGATGATGTCGGCAATGGCCGCCGCCGCGTTGGCCGTCAGCACCTCGAACCCGGCTGCCACCGCCCGGTCCCATGCGGCACTGCCGGGAGCCTCGGCGACCACCACCTTCACCCCGCTGTCCCTAAGATTCTGGGAATGCGCGTGTCCCTGGCTGCCGAAGCCGATGACGGCGACGGTTTGACCGTCAAGGAGACTCAGATCAGCATCTTTGTCGTACAACATCTTTACCAGCTACCTCCTGTCTCAGTGCGTCCCGGCACGGTATCACAACCTGCGACCAGACTATACAAATCATCAACCCCAGCTATCAGGCCGGATCAAGTCGCGCGTTTGCCGCGGCTCATGGCAATCCGTCCGGTACGCATCAGCTCCACCACTCCGAATGGAGCCAGAAGCTCCATGAACGCGCTCACCTTATCACGCGTCCCGGTCATCTCAATTATGAGCACCTCTGCGCTCACGTCGACGATCTTGGCTCGGAAGATCTCCACTATCTGCATGATTGCCGAACGGGAGTTCGCATCAGCCTTCACCTTGATGAGAAGAAGCTCCCGCTCCACACTCCCGGCAGGATCAAGATCGGTAATCTTGAGAACGTTTATCAGCTTATGTAGTTGCTTGGTAACCTGTTCGACCGGCTGATCCTGCTCATCCACCGTGATGGTCATGCGCGAGACCGCCGGGTTCTCCGTCTCGGCCACCACAAGACTGTCAATGTTGAACCCGCGGCGGGCAAAAAGTCCGGCCACCCGGGTCAGGACACCGGGCTTGTTCTCCACCAGGACCGAGAGTGTGTGTTTCATAGCTCACGCTCCATCATGTCGTGAATGGTCCCTCCGGCCGGAATCATGGGGAACACGTTGGCCTCCCGTTTGACACGGATGTCGATGACAGCCGGCTTGTCACTCGCGAAGGCCGTCCGCAGCACCTGTTCGAGTTCCTCGGGCTTGGTCGCCCGGTATCCTTCGGCGCCGTAGGCCTCGGCCAACTTGACGAAGTCGGGCTGGCAGTCCATACAGGTCTGGCTGTAGTGCTTGTCCCAAAACAGCTCTTGCCACTGCCGCACCATTCCCAGGTACTGGTTGTTTAGAATGCAAACCTTCACCGGGAGCCTGTACTGCACTGCGGTGGCCAACTCCTGCAGGGTCATTTGAAATGATCCATCGCCGGCTATGTCGATCACCAAAGCATCGGGGCGCGCCACCTGAGCACCGATGGCGGCCGGAAAGCCAAATCCCATGGTGCCCAGCCCGCCCGAACTGATAAACCGGCGTGGATGACGGGAGAGGTAATGCTGCGCAGCCCACATCTGATGCTGGCCGACCTCCGTGCATATGAGAGCCTCTCCTTGAGTGATCTCCCAGATCTTCTTCACCACAGATTGCGGCATGATCTCGCCGTTTTCGGCCTCTCCATAGGTCAGAGGGTGTTCGCGCTTCCACGTTTCCACCTGTTCCATCCAAGCAAGATGCCGGTCGGGTGAGAGGTCCAGCTTCTTTAGCTCGACAAGCAACGGCGTCAGCACGGCCTTCGCGTCTCCCACAATGGGAACGTCCACAACCACGTTCTTGGAGATCTCGGCCGGGTCGATGTCAATATGCACAAAACTCGCCTCGGGCGCAAAAGCCGCGAGTTTGCCGGTAACCCTGTCGTCGAAGCGCACTCCCACGGCGATAACAAGATCGGACCGGCTGATTGCATAGTTGGCATACGACGTACCGTGCATCCCAAGCATCCCCATGGACAGATCATGGTCTTCCGGGAAGCAACCCTTGCCGGTAAGTGTGGTGGTCACGGGAATATGGCCATAGAAGGCCAGTTCCCGTAGCTCGTCGGATGCGCCGGCGATGATCACCCCTCCGCCGGCATAGATGACCGGGCGCTGTGCGGCGGCAATAGCGCGCGCCGCTGCCCTGATCTGTTTGGGGTGGCCCTTGAGGGTGGGCTTGTATCCCGGAAGCTTCATGGGTGACGTAACCGTAGGATCGTACAGCATGTCCTCTTTGGTCACATCCACAGGGATATCGATGACCACCGGACCAGGCCGGCCGGTGCTCGCGATGTGAAAGGCCTCTTGGATTATCCTGGGCAGAATCAAAGGATCCTTGACCAGGTAACTGTGTTTCACAATAGGCAGGGTGATGCCGGTGACATCCGCCTCTTGGAACGAGTCGAGCCCTATGAGATGCCGGCTGACCTGTCCGGTGACCGCCACCATGGGAACGCTATCCATGTAGGCATTGGCGATGGCCGTCACCAGATTGGTGGCTCCCGGCCCCGATGTGGCAAAACAAACGCCTACCTTGCCGGAGGCCCGGGCGTAGCCGTCCGCGGCATGCCCGGCGCCCTGTTCATGTCTCACCAGAATGTGGTTGATATCAGAATCGTAGAGTGCGTCATATAAGGGAATGACACTTCCCCCGGGGAACCCGAATATGGTGTCGACCCCTTCGCGCTTCAGCGCTTCTAGGATCACGTTGGCTGCCTTCATGGTGCGCTCCGCTGTCGCTTTGAGGTGCATCCTACAAGAACGGCCGGCCCCAGGGCCGGCTGCGTTCCGGTTTCGCCAAGCCTGCGGCGGGAAACGTCAGAGAGTGGAGTCCCCTCCGCTCAGTACCGCCCCGGTTTCGGCTCCGGACACAAAGGCTACGTAGCGGCGCAGCACGCCCGAATAGTCTCGAGCCGGGCGCTGCCACGCCGTTCTCCTCCGTGCGATCTCTTCTTCGGCGACCTCCAAGGTCAGCGTGCGCTTGGGGATGTCGATGCTGACGATGTCCCCGGGGTGGAAACTACTTAGGACAGTCTTATCGGGAAACACCACGCGTACGCCAGTACGGCTGATGTCACTCGTAGTTCCGTTTATCCGTTCGAATTGGCGGCTCGGTGAAATCACGGCACACGGGAGCCGCAGCTTGAATCGCTTCCCGTCTCTCCTATCCTCTGAGCGCCAGTCCATCCTGTTCCAGAATAACCCATGATACTCATCTCGTTGTACCCGTCTTCGAGGCACACCATGGAACCATGGTTATCATACTCTGTTAACCATCGTGTCTCGAAAAGGTCTTTGCCTGACTTACAAGCGTCGTGACTTCAGCGGAG
>CAZOJR010000023.1:0-14314 GCA_964580165.1 uncultured Gaiellales bacterium | reverse complement strand
CTTCTTGTTTGGGATCCCCAGGTGATCTTCTTGTTGAGCGGGGTGTCGGTCGATGATGTGCTGAATGACGCCAACCTTGCCGATCTGTCCGCGGTTAAGGATAAGAGGGTCTACGCACTACCGGAATCCGGCTGGGACTTCGCCAGCCCCAGAGCGCTGTTCGCCATCGAATGGATCGCTAGCAAACTGTACCCGGAGAAGTTTGCCGACGTGGACATCAAAGCGGAGGCCGACGAGTTCTACCAGACTCTGTTCTCCGTAGACTATTCCGGACCGGCTCTGGACTAACGTGCCAGTACCTGTAGAAAGCGGGGCTGCCGCGCCGAAAGGCGCGGCAGCCCCCGTCCATCAGTGCCTGCGAATGACCGGGAGACAATCGACCTGGACGACGATGTGAAGAGAAAGAACGTCATTGTTCTTGTCTCTCTCGTTGCGGTACTGGTTGTCTTGGCCGCAGCTTCTTGTTTCATTGGCCGGTATCCGATCTCACCGGTCACCATGATCAGAGTTGTGGCCTCGAAAATATTCCCGATCGATCCCGATTGGCCTTCAACCGTAGAGACGGTCGTCTTCAACATACGGCTTCCTCGCGTGGCTATGGCTCTACTGGTGGGAGCGGGGTTGTCGATCAGCGGAGCCGCTTTCCAAGGCATGTTTCAGAACCCCCTGGTGAGCCCGGACATCCTCGGGGTTACCACCGGCGCGGGGTTTGGGGCGGCCGTCGCGATACTGCTCTCGGGCAGCATCGTCGCCATACAGGTGAGCGCTCTCTGTTTCGGTATATTGGCGGTGGGCTTGACCTACGCTATCAGCAGGGTATATCGGACTACTCCGACACTCATGCTGGTGCTCGGCGGCATCGTGGTCGGTGCGATCTTCTCTGCCCTCATATCACTGACCAAGTACGTAGCCGATCCTCAGGAGAGACTTCCCGCCATTACCTTCTGGCTCATGGGCAGTCTGGCCAATATCTCGAAGCGAGATCTGGTGAGCGTTTGCATACCGATGGTGATCGGCACCGTAGGGCTGCTGCTTGTCCGCTGGCGGATCAACCTTCTCTCCCTGGGTGATGAAGAAGCTCGGGCTCTGGGGGTGCGCACAGAGTTACTCAAAGGCATTATTATCGTCTGCGCAACGGCGGTCACCGCTTCGGCCGTCAGCGTGTCGGGCATCATAGGGTGGGTTGGTCTGGTCATTCCTCATATTGGGAGGATGTTGGTCGGCCCTGATCATAAAATCCTGTTGCCGGTGTCCATGCTTATCGGTGCGGGATATCTGCTCGCGATCGACAATATCGCCCGGGCTGTGACCGCCGTCGAGATTCCTCTCGGCATACTCACCGCCATTATCGGCGCTCCCTTCTTTGCTTTTCTCCTGCGCCGGACTCAAGGGGGTAGGAAGTAGTGACGGCGTCTGGCGTCCAATTGAGTCGGGTACCTTCCAAAACGGAACCGGCGATACATATCAGCGGCGCCGGCTTCGCGTACGGTGAGCATCGGGTATTCAGTGATCTGGAACTGGTGGTTGGTTCAGGCGAGATCATGTGCCTGCTCGGTCCGAATGGTTGCGGTAAGACGACGCTTCTTCGCTGTCTTTCGCACATTCTTCATCTCAGAGAAGGTACGGTGCGGCTGATGGGTTTGGATGCCGCGTCCTTGAAAGATATAGAGCGAGCCCGACTGATCGGCTTCGTATTTCAGGAGCATCAGAGTGTGTTTTCTTACTCAGTCTTGGAATGTGTAGTCATGGGTCGTGCTCCGCACCTGGGTTTCTTTTCCACACCTGGGAAAGACGACCTCCGTATTGCCGAAGCGGCGCTGGAAATGGTGGGAATGAGTCATCTCGCGCTGAAGCGTTGCTGTGACATAAGCGGAGGAGAGCGTCAGTTGGTGATGGTGGCAAGAGCTTTGGCTCAGGAGCCTGCCATATTGCTTTTGGACGAGCCTGCGTCGCACCTCGATTTTGGCAATCAGATGCTGATCCTCGACACCCTCGAATCTCTGGTCGGGCAGCGCGGGATCACTGTTGTCATGGCGACTCATTTCCCTGATCATGCATTGCTCCTTTCGGGGAGGGTCTGTTTGATGAAGGCCGGAAGACTGGTCGCGGTGGGTTGCGCGCGCGATGTGATCACCGAGGAGAACCTCAAGGAACTGTATGGGGTGAAGGTAAGGGTAATCCAGCTCGACGAAGAAGACTGCGGAAGAGAACAAGCTGTGATTCCCTTGTTGGAGAAGCGTAGGCCGGGTTCTGCCTGGCAAACTGACTGAGGAGGAGATGCAGTTGTGACCAGTGCCGGTGAGTGGCATGAGCAGTGGAAGACGATGATGAGTTCGTGCTCGCTGGTGATGCGTGACGAGCGGGGTGGTATTTCACAATGGAGCGATCAGGGAGCCAGGGATTTCTGCGCGCGGTTCAATACCGACTACGCGTTCAAGCTGATCGATCTACTGTGCCTCAACTCCGGCCAGCGTGTCTTGGATCTGGGCTGCGGACCGGGGAATCTGACTCTGTTGATGGCGCAGAGCGTGGGTGAGGTTGTATCCGTGGACTGCTCTCAATCCATGCTGGCGGTGCTAAGGGAACGGCAGCGGGAGACTGAGGCCGCGAACGTTTCTTGCGTCCATTCATTCTGGCGAGATGTACGCGTAGGCATCGATATCAAGCCGCCTTTCGACTTAGCCGTGTGCTCGAATTCGTTTGAGCTTCTCGGTGCCCGAGAAGCTCGGGATGGATATGGGCAGGTGGATGTCGACTGGGATCTAACTGACGCTGTTCGCCTTATGAATCAAGTGGCACGGAAAGTTGTAATTACAATGCCGTTATCGGAAAGCAGTCTTGCAGCAGTTCTCGCCGATCTGGGACAGCGGTACGATTCTTTTCCGGGCTACCGGGTGGTTAGGGAGGTGCTACTAGAAATGGGATGCCAGATCAGCACCGAGACGATTCTCACTCGTACGCCGAATGCAGGTTACCTAGAGCATGCTCTGGATATGCTCGATCGTGTCGAAACACTTTCCCCACTCGAGAGAGAAAGTGCTCAGGCCGAAATTCGCCGGCGCGAGTCTGCCCCCGACGCCGCTCTTCAAACATGGGCCGTTTGCAGCTGGTGTAACGACATATAGGATATCTCTGAAGGGATTTCCGCAGGATTCTGAGCGAGTCTGGGTCCCCGAAGGGAGGCGCCAACATTCTGCTGCTCCTTCATGTCTCCACGCTGTGCTACTTCTTCAGAACCGTCCGTAGCACGCCTTTGGGATCGCCGACGAGCAACCGGACCAGCCACACAAAAAGGCCGAGAATGAGCACGGAGAGGCCGAGGCCTGTCGCGTCTGCGCTGATCTCGAAGAACTGACCGCCTTCTTGCGCGTAGGCGATCACGTGGTCAACCAGCCACATGAGAGTGGCTCCCCAGTAGATGAGGCTCAGAAAGCCCAGCTTATATCTGTCGTTGGGGGCGCTCACATACCACAAGGCGCTTGTGATAAGTGCCGCCAACGCGGTAAGTAGAAGCCACATCACGCGCCTCCGTCAATGGTGGTGGATCCGGCTTCGGGCAGACGCTGGGCCCTTGCTCTCAGTTCGGTAACCCCGACCAGTATTCCCCAGGCAACGATGATGACCGCGGTCATGGTTGTCCCGTATATCGCGATCTCACGAAGCATAGAGCCCACCTCGCCCGGAGTCTGCATAGCCGTGAGAAAGGGTGGCCACGGAACCACTTCGCCGTGCCAGATATGCTCCAAGCACAGCAGGATTACTCCGCCCCACAGCATGGTGTTTAACCAGCGCAGTCTCTGGGTCCACTTTCCCCCTGCGCTCTCGGCCTGCTCTCCGGCACCGGATCGCTTCTCCTTATTTTTCACGACCTTTTGGACAACCGTGGTCACGATGGCCACTCCCGCAGGGGCAAGAAAGCAGGCCATACCTCTCTCCTTCGCTACAGGGAACGCATTAAACTGTTGCGAACGCAACAAACCGCACTCTACTACGCCCAAGAAGTAGGCACAAGAGCATGCCTATCTCTCCCGGCCGGTGCGCGCAGCCTCTCCTCTCCTACCGCCGCCTGCTTATCCAGCCGAGATATTTGGAAGGAACAGCACTATTGCTGGGAAGGCGATGATCAGTCCGACGAAGATGACCTCCACAATCAGGAATGGGACAACGCCTCGGAATATCTTCCCGATAGGAACGTCCGGGGTAATGCCTTTAATAACGTAGATGGTCATCCCCACGGGCGGGCTGATCATTCCCATCTCCACGACCATGACGATCATGATTCCAAACCAGATTGGGTCATAGCCGAGTGCCACGATTAGAGGATAGAACACGGGGATGGTTAGCAGGACCATTGACACCTCATCAATGAATGTGCCGAGAACCAGATACAAGATCATGATGAGGATCATTACCACAACGGGTGGAAGTCCCAACCCGCTCACCCAACCGGCCAGTTCCATGGGGATTGTTGTCACGGCCAAAAATGAGTTGAAGGTCATTGCACCGATCAGAATGATGAAGATCATGCCCGAAGTGCGAAGTGTCTCTACGAGTGCCTTCTTGAAGCCGCTCCAACTGAGCCGTCTCCTAATGAGCGACAAGACCAGCGCGCCAAGAGCACCCGCGGCGCCGGCTTCGGTGGGCGTGAACCAGCCGATAACCAGTCCCACGATAACGATGACAAGCAGGGCGACCATCTCGAGCGCGTCGGTAGTGGCTGTCACCTTCTCCTTCATGCTCGTCTTACCTCCGGCCGGTGCAAGACTGGGCTTGAGCCGGGCACGGATGTAAATCATCGTCATGAACATCAGGGTGAGCAAAATCCCAGGCAGCAACCCGGCTATGAAGAGTTTGCTGATCGACTGCTGGGTCATGATTCCGTACATGATGAGGACGCCGCTGGGCGGGATGAGAATCCCCAATCCGCCGCCTGCGGCCAGACAGCCGGTCGCGAGCCCGGCATCGTACTTGTAGTTCCTCATCTCCGGTATGGCCACAAGTCCAATAGTAGCTGCGGTGGCGATGCTGGAAGAGCTGGCGGCCGCAAAGAAAGCGCAGGCGCCGAGGGTCGCGATTGCAAGCCCACCCCGCATCCGGCCAATCCATACGTATACCAGCCGGTAAAGGCTCTTACCCATACCGGCTGCCATACAGATCTCGGCCATCAGCAGGAATAGGGGCAACACGGCGTAGTCATAACTGGTGACAAGGGTATAGGGTACCGCCGTCAGGACCTGGAAGGCGCCGTTGAAGCTGACCAGATAGGCAAATCCGGCAAAGCCGCTCAGGAGCATGGCGAACCCGATGGGCATGCCCATAAACATGAGGACGAGCAAAGCCGAGACGCCGACGATGCCTGTAATAATGGGGCTCACCGCCCCACCCCCTTACGGAAGGCGGCGACGATATCACGTATGAGCACCAGGAAGAGCAGAGAAAGACCTATCGCCCAGATGAACTTGACCGGAGATGTCGGTGCCGAGACAACCAGCGTCGACTCACCGAAACTGGCTGCGTGAAAGGCTTCTTTGAACGCCACGTATGAAAGGAGTCCCGCCCCTCCCAGGCCCAGCAGGAATGTGAACGTGTCGAAGAACCCTTTCACACGTCGTGGTAGGCGGTCCGCAACTACGTCCACCACCACGTTTCTTCTCTCTCTTGTCGCGTATGGTAGTGCGATCGCTGCAGCCACTCCGCCGCAGAGTCCCGCGATTTCTATAGCGCCCATTATCGGCCGGTCCAGCCACCGTCCGAAGATGTTGAAGGACACCACTACCATCATCGCCAGGACCGCGAGGGAACCGACAATCAGCAGGCCCTTGACGATGTAGTTTTCGAACTTAGTCCCACGCATAAGCGCTCTTCTCCTTGCATAACCTCACTGCCCGGGCCACACCGAAATCCGATTGGATTGGTATGACCCGGGCAGTCTCTGTTCTGCCGACTTTATGAGCGGCTGCTATGAGCGGTTATCCGCGGCTAGTTCGATTGATAATACTTGGCACGCTCCAGCGCATACTCGACCAGTTCAGTGCCCGGGAATCCCGCCTCATCCAAGTCCGCTGCGATCTGGTCAAAGACGGGTTGTACTGCCGCATCCCACTTGGCGTATTCCTCCGCGGCCAGGGAGATAACCTCCATCCCGCTGGCCTCCGCATACTCGTAAGCTTCTGTCTCTGAGGCCTTCTTGGTCTGGATCATGTCCTCTTTGCCGAACTTCATGCTGTCATCGATAACTTTCTGCAGATCGGCGGGCAGGTTCTCGTACTTCTGCTTGTTCATGATCAGGAAGGTTACGCCTGGGCCCGTGGAATACTGGGTGCAGTACTTCAGCTTCTCGCCGACCTGGTGATCCAGCACGCTTCCCACCGAGGTGGCGGCGCCATCAGTCGTGCCTTTATCTAGCGAGACAACCCAGTCGGCAGTCGACATCTCTACCGGCGCTGCGCCCAGCGACTTGAGCATTTCGCCGGCCGACTTGCTGGGCATTCTGATCTGCAGGCCCTTGATATCGGCCATTGTCCGGACCGGTGTGTCGACGGTGAAGAGCAGATTGGGGTCGATAACGGTGATCCAAATGAGTTTGAACTTGTCCCACTGGCCATTCCACAGGTCGGGGAATTCGTTCCATAAGTCTTCGAAGATCGCGAGGCAGTCGTCGTAGTTTAGACCAAGTATCAGCTGCGCCATCACCAGGCTGGGATCAAAACCTGGTTCCGGCTTGTAGATAAACGAACAGCCAAGATCCGCAGTACCTGCTTCGACGCCGGTGCGCATGTCGGGGGCCGTCAGCAGGGTACTGTCTGTGAAGTGCCGGACGGTGAGTCTCCCGCCACTGTCAGTAGCGATCTTCTCGCACCAGCGGTCGAGACTCGCGGCCGGTGCGGAGCTTGCGGGATACAGGCTGGCCAGCGACAGCTCAATCGACTCACCGGCGGTGGTCTGGGTCGTCTCGGCGCTTTCTTCAGACGTGGTGGTGTCGGATGCTTCGGTGGTGGCGGATGTTTCGGTGGTAGCGTAGCTCAGTGGCAGAGCAGGGGACTCATAAGCCCTTGGTCGGTAGTTCAAATCTACCCGCTACCACCAATTTGATCCTTGCCGCATTTTTCACAGTATTCTTTCAAAACAAGTGATGGTGGTTTCTGTATCGTCCTCTCCGCAGGAGATTGCGAGGACCGGAACCAGAATCAGTACAAGGATCAATAGAATGACTATTAGCCCTGACCTTTTCAACATGCACCTCCGGTTTGTTGATCGCAGTCCGTGGCGTGGGATGGATGGTGTGTGCGATGAGTCCCCCTTCTGGCTGGATCCCCCTTATGGCCGGCTCGGTTTGGACCCGTCTTGCCCGCGTCGCACCTGCGTATACCGTGGGACCGGACAGGCCGGTATTGCGATGAAGATCGCTGGCGACGCTAAGTCAAGAAGCACATATCACACGCAGGAAAGCAAGTCAAGACACGGTTAGAGCCGATCTGGCCGTCTTCTTTGACCATATCGAGGGAATCCACGAGCCGTTCGTGGCGGGACCTTATCCAGTGTCTTGTGCGGGGCCGGAAGAAGGTCGCGTTGGATCCCCAGGGAACAAGTCGGGCTCCGGGCAGGAATGGGCGCAATAAGTTACTGCGCCGACAGGAACTTCTCCACCCGCTCGGCGGCGTTCGCCTTAATGTCGAAGTAGTAGAAGGGGTAGTCGAAGGTGTGGTAGACGCCCTTCGGGAACACGGCGTTACCCGGAGCCAGCTGCTCGACCGGCGCTGTGCTGCAGATGACGACGCCTTGGGCCTTGTCGACGGTCGCGTCGGCGAAGTCCTTGACCGGGGCCGGGGTCCCGTCGTCGCCGAGGACCGGGCTGCCATCCTGGTTCAGGGCTATGGAGCCGAGGTTCTGGGTCGCGGCAGCGGGGGTTTCGTCGGTGGTCCACGTGATGGGGTTGATGGCTAGGGCGCCCGATAGCACGACCGGATTCTTCCCGCCGGTCTCGGGCGCCTGGGTGTTGTACGAGATGATGACGCCGGTGTCGTCCGGACCGGTGGCGAACTTGAGATGGGAGTTCCCAGCCAGGTATTCTGGAGTCACCGAGTAGCCGATTACGTACGCTGCCACCATGCGCTTGTATACGTCGGGGTGGTCCTTGAGGTAACCCGACAGAAGGTACAGCAGCACATTGGACCCCTGCGAATGCCCGGCCAGGATGAAGGGTCGGCCGTTGTTGTAGTGCTCGATGTAGTAGGCGAAGGCTGCTGTTGCGTCGACAGTGGGGATACCGCCTATCACTTTCTCCTGCTCGGCTTGAGGCAGAGTCAGCGTGTAGCCGGCGTCGGCCTGGCGGTAGAACGGTGCGTAGATGTTGCCCACCGTCTCAAATGTGGTGGCTTGCCGTGCGAACGCGAGCTTGGAGTACTTCACCATGATGGGATCGTCGATGGCGCAGATGTTGGGCGAGCTGTCGCTCTGCTTCTGGTATGAGGTGGGATATAGGTAGAAGATGTCCACCGGCTTGCCGGTCGAGTTGGGGACGATCATCCAGTGCGACGTATCTGAGTAATCCGTCGCGTCGACTGTGGTCGACGCGACGATCTCCGTTGAGACTGTGGTCTCCGATGCCGAAGTCTGCGAAGTCGTGGTCTGAGGCGTCGCCGTGGTGTTGCTCTGTGCTCCTGTTCCGCTTGAGCAGCCCACCGTGAGCGTCGTGACCATGCTCACAAGTACCACCAGCAGAATAATCTCCCTCACGGTTCTCATTCGGCAATCCTCCGTTACTACCAGTCCGCAGCCTGAAGCGTCCGGCTTTCGGTTGTCTTCGAACAGAGTCGGCAAGAAATCACATACTATTTAGCCCGCGATGTCGTGCCGCGCCCGGCCGCCAACGAGGCGAGCTGGGGGTTGCACTCATAAGCGGTCGCTCAGTTGTTGATAGGTTACGGGATAGGCGCGAGGTCCTAGGCAAATCTTGCCGTGGCCACTGGCCACAACACACACTCAGGGGATAGTACTGCCATGACCGGCAGTACTGCTGGACCCCGCAGCCGCGGGTTGCGAGGATTGCTGCTCCTGTTGGGCGTTGTATCGATCATGGCGCTGGTCTTTGCCGGTACAGCCTTCGCCGTTCCGCCCTCAAACATTGGTCAAGCTCTCTTGGGCAAGTGCGGCGTTACCGAGGCCCAGCTGCCTCAGATCTCTGACGGCTATGAAGACGATTCCTGGCATCTCTGCGCGGTGGTGACTCGAGCCGAATATGCCAAATTCGTGGCCGAGGCCTTCGGAAGTGGCTCGCCGATCTCGGGGTGACCACGCTCTTCATCGAACAGTGGCGCAAGGAATACAACCACATCAGACCGCACAGATCTCTGGGTGGCCGTCCCCCGGTCCCGGAGACTTTGCTTGCCCCCGGTGAGAGACTACGCACTGTCGACTCTCACACGACAACCGGCTCTTTCTCCATCATAGGAAGTGGACCAGAGAATGGGGTCAAGTCACTGCCGCATCCAGGTGCGCAGACTGTCGGGGTGGATGCCGAGGCCATGGGCAACAGCGCTCACGGTCGGTCTGATTCTCGGGCCAGGCGCACAGCTCGTTCCCGGAACTCAGGTGAATACTTGGAAGCTCTCACTATCACGGACTCCTTCCTCTGGGATTTCACAGAATCCCAGAAACGGAGCCTCCGTCAAACAGCGAAGATAGCGGTGAGCGTGTCCCGGGGCGTTCCAGTGAATCGTCTTTGATGCGGTCAAGTTTCGACGCGTTCAGATGGCCCGTACCGGATTCGAACCGGTGATCTCCGCCTTGAGAGGGCGGTGTCCTAACCGCTAGACGAACGGGCCGCACGGTTGGTGCAATGTGCACCGCATAGCGTGAGTACGTACTCTAACCGGCTTGGGCGCGAGCGTCAACCGCCCACTCCTGAGTGAGGCAATTCGTCGGTGGCAATCAAGGTCCGCAATCAAGAGCCGGTGAGTGATTGAGCGGCCTCGAGGCGAGCCAGCACCGTCTCCCGCCGAAGGAGCGCCAGTGATTCGAAGAGCGGGAGAGACACGGTTGATCCCGTGATTGCTACTCGCAAGACTTGAAACAGCAACTTCGGTTTCATCTGCAGTTTTTCAGAAAGGTTCCGTAGCGCGTTCTCGATCGAATCGGCGGTCCAGGCGTCGAGCGAAAGCGAAGCCAGCAGGTCATGCGTGGCCGTAAGCACGAGCGGCGTCTCCTTTTTGGACAAGATCTCCTCGGCGGCGTTGGCATCGATGGTGACTTCTTCGGTGAACAGGAAGCGTATCCATGGGACGATCTCGGTCATGTGTTTCACGCGTTCGGAGACAAGTGGAGCAAGGGCTAGGAGCCACTCGTGCCGGGCAGCGAGATCGTTTGCTGAGGCGAGGCCGGCCTCTTCGAGCCAGGGGAGCATGCGAGTTACGAAGGCGGTGGGCTCCATGTTCCGGATGTAGACACCGTTCATCCATTCGAGCTTCTCAAAATCGAAGATGGCAGGGTTCTTTGAGATCCGATCGAGCGAGAAGTGTGTCTTAAGAACTTCAGGGGGTACGATTGTGGTCTCGCCATCCAGTGACCATCCAAGCAACGCGAGGTAGTTGAGTAGCGCTTCAGGCAAGAATCCTTCGTCGCGGAAAGCTTCAACCGATGTCGCGCCGTGACGTTTTGATAGTTTTTTGCCGTCAGATCCCCAGATCATCGAAAGATGAGCGAACGCCGGCACCGGACGCCCAAGGGACTCGTATACCAGGATCTGCCGCGGTGTGTTCGGGAGATGATCGTTGCCTCGTATGACGTGGGTTATCTGCATGTCAGAGTCATCGACCACCGTGGCGAAGTTGTAGGTTGGAGTCCCGTCACTGCGCACGAGCACGAAGTCATCCATGGCGCTTGCCGGGAAGATGGTTCTGCCACAAACCGCGTCGTCGACCACAATATCTTCGTGGTTCTCCGGCACTGCCAAGCGCCACACGTGGGGTTCGCCGGCTGCCAGTCTCTTGGCTACGGAAGCTGCATCCAGGCGCCTGCAGGCTCTGTCGTAACCGAGGGCGCCGTCGATGGCGCGCGCCGACGCCCGTTTCGTCTGAAGTTCCTCGGTTGAGCAGAAACAGGGATAGGTGCTGCCGCTGGCCTTCATCTGCTCGATGGCCGCCGTGTACTTCTCTGCGCGTTTGGTCTGGAAGTAGGGAGCGAATGGGCCGCCGACATCGGGGCCTTCATCCCAGTCTATGCCGAGCCATTCAAGGGAGCGGAGTATCTGTGCCGTGTTTCTAGCGGTCGAGCGCTCTACGTCGGTGTCGTCGATGCGGAGGATGAATGTACCGCCGTGCCGGCGCGCGAAAGCCCAGTTGTAGATGGCCGTGCGTGCACCGCCGACGTGAAGGGCGCCAGTGGGGCTTGGCGCGAAACGGACACGAATGGAGTCGGACATAAGAGTTCCTTCCTTGCATACCAACGAGCAAGACCGCTGAAAATCGCTTTTCACGCGGACAGATTACAGTCTATAATGCCACGTACGCGCCCGTAGCTTAGTTGGTAGAGCAGGGGACTCTTAATCCCAAGGTCGTAAGTTCGAATCTTACCGGGCGCATGCTGGTGCATGAAAGCGCACCAGCATGCCGTCAGCCCGCCGGCGAGAACGCCGTCGAAGACTTTCCCCGGAAAGAAAGCGCTAACGCGCTCTCAGCTTCTGCCACTCATTCAGCGGTGGTCGTAGAAGTCGAGTCATCGCCGGAAGACGGTGTGGTTGTTCCCTGTTCCATCCCCTGTGGCAGGGAAGCGCCGAGCTGGATACGTGTCGCGGTCACCGTGCCGTCTTCGTTTTCGGTTCCGGTGATCATTACGTCCTCGCCGGTAACGAGATCGGCCGTGGTGCCTTCTTCGGTCTTCGAGATTGTCGTGGACTCGCCCAGAAGCACGATCTTGCTGCCGCCATCGGTAGTCTCCACCGTTATGCTCGAGTCATCGGCGGCTACGATACTCCCTGAGATCGCTTCCCCGCCCGCAGTTCTTGTCCCGCTGCCCTCTGCGCCGTTTCCGCCCTGCATCCCCGCCGGCATCTCACCGTCGCCGAGTTGTCCACCAGGAAACTCGCCTTGTGCCAGGCCGCTCTGGTCGCCTTCTCCTCCGGCGGCCATTCCCCCAAAGAAGGCGCCTACTCCTACGGCAATCACAAGAACGACCACCACAGCGATGTGCCATTTCTTCACGAGTTTATCCTCCTACTTTTCACGTGTATTGAGCCATTCTTCGCGGGAGCTGCTCCAGATCTATTCGTATCTGAGAGCCTCAATGGGATTGAGACCAGCCGCCCGGCGGGCGGGGTAGTAGCCGAAAATAATGCCGATAAGTGCGGAGAGGCCAAAGGAGATGACAATCCACTGCACCGTGACGACCGATGTCAATCCGGCAAAGCGAGTCATAGCTATCGATATGAGCCAGCCCATAATGACTCCGACGATGCCTCCCACGAGAGTCAACAGCACCGCTTCGACTACGAACTGGAGTGTGATGTCGTGGCGCTTTGCCCCAATGGCCTTGCGGAGGCCGATCTCGCGAGTGCGCTCGGTTACGGTGGTCAGCATCATATTCATGATGCCGATACCCCCCACCACGAGAGATATCCCGGCGATTGCCGCCAGGAGCAGAGTCAGGGTCCGGGCGGTAGAGGAGGCAGATTCGGCAAGATCCGACTGATTGGTCACGGAGAAGTCTGCGGAGTCGACATCGGCTATTCCGTGTCGTACGAGCAGCAGATTGGTGATGTCGGTCTGTAGCTGGGTCATGCTTTCCTGGTCGACGGCCTGGACGCTAATAGTCGATAGATACTTGGATTGACCCGCGAGCAGACGCTGTCCGGTGGTCAACGGTACGTAGATGGCATTGTCGCTGGTGTCTGCGCCGGATCCACCCTTGGCGGCCGTCACCCCGATGACTGTAAACTTCGTACTACTAATGCGGATGGACTGACCTACGGGATCGGTGCCACCTTCGGCCGGATCGCCGAACAGATCGGTGGCGGTTTGTGAGCCCAACACGACCACTCGGGCTGCGCTTTCCACTTGCTGGTCGGAAAAGAATGACCCGTTCGACATCTCCAGGTTGCGAACACTCTGGTAAGAAGGCGTGGTGGCGATCACCTGGACGTTACTGTTACCGGACGAAGCCACTACCTGATACCGGCCTGTCACCTGCGGTGCTACCGCCGCGGCGAGGTCCAGCTGGTCGGCAATAGCATCCGCGTCATCCGGAGTCAGAGTTTGGGCGCTACCGAAAGCGCTGCGGACCATACCCGACTGCTGTGCTCCGGGCGTGACGGTCAGGAGGTTGGCTCCGGCTGCCTCGATGCTTGATGTGATCGACTCCTGGCTTCCCTGGCCCACACCGGTGAGGGCGATGACCGAAGCGATTCCGATTACGATACCGAGGATGGTGAGCCCCGAGCGCACCTTGTTGGCCGAGACGGCGATGAGAGCTTCCTTGAAGACATCGCCGAACTTCATGCCGTTACCTTTGCCACGTGGTCGCTCACTATGAGTCCATCCTGTATACGGACAACGCGGTGCGCTTTCTCGGCGACGGCCGGCTCGTGAGTTATCAATACGATGGTATGACCGCGGTCGTTGAGCCGGCCGAAGGTCTCCATGATGATGTCACCGGTTCGAGTGTCGAGATTTCCCGTCGGCTCGTCGGCCAAGATCAGGGCCGGATCATTGATGAGGGCGCGGGCAATCGCGACACGCTGGATCTGCCCTCCGGAGAGCTGATTGGAGAGATGAGACCAGTGAGTTTCTTCCAATCCGGCGCTACGCAAGGCCGCTTCGGCGCGTTCTTCGCGTTCGTCCCGGGAAACGCCGGCATATACCAGAGGTAGAACCACATTGCGGATCACCGTGGTTCGCGGGAGGAGGTTGAACGACTGAAACACGAAGCCGATGCGGGTTCGCCGGATTTCGGCCAGCTCGTCGTCGGAGAGCTCGGAGATGTCCTCTCCTTCAAAGAAGTAATGGCCACCGGTGGGCGTGTCCAAGCCGCCCAGGATGTGCATCAGGGTAGACTTGCCCGAGCCGGACGGGCCCATGATGGCCACATACTCGCCATTATCAATGGTTAGGCTGACTCCCCGAAGAGCGGGTGTCTCGTTCTCGCCCGAGAAATATACTTTTTCCAGATCCCGGCATTCGATCATATGGCTCCCGGCCGGAGCATCCGCGATCCGGGTATCAGCGGTGGCGAAACCCATGTCACTGGCCTGGTGGGGTGAACCCGCCGGAGGGCATGCTTCCACCCTGCATACCACCACCCTGCATATCGCCGCCCTGCATGC
>CAZOJR010000022.1:12319-14339 GCA_964580165.1 uncultured Gaiellales bacterium | reverse complement strand
CACACGGCTAATTCTCATCCCGTCTACCTCAAGCACTCGGGCATGGAAGTTCCCCACTCTCACCTCGTCGCCTATCCGTGGGCGACGCTGCAATTGTTCGAAAACCCGACCCCCAAGCGTGGGGAAACCTTCTTCGGGAACGAACAGCCCGATGGTTTCCTCGAGAAAATCGATCCTCGCGCCTCCATCGACGGAAAAACTGCCGTTATCGTGGTTCTCTATCGGAGGTGCTTCCGAGTCAAACTCGTCCTGGACCTCCCCTATCAACTCCTCCACCACGTCCTGAATGGTGACGATGCCAGCTGTTCCTCCGTGCTCGTCGACTACTATGATCAGCGGCGTCCGTGTGCTCTGGAAGCGTTGCAGCGCGACCTCTACATTGGATGTCTCGGCAATGAACCCGATGGGACGGAGGAGGCGGCGTAAGCCAGCATCATGCGGTGCCCGGTACAGGTCCTTGACGTGCACGTAACCGACGATGTTGTCCACATCTTCTTCATATACGGGGTAGCGGGTGTGATTTGTATCGGCTATCTGGTCGATAGCCTGAGCGACGGTGGCCGAGGTTGGGAGGGCGGCCATCTCTGTGCGGGGCACCATGATCTCGGTTACAGTCTGGTCACCGAAGGTGAGTGCGCGGCGCATGAGGGTTTGCTCGACTTCATCTATATGGCCGACCTCTTGGCTGGCTTCGATTATCATCCGCAGTTCTTCTTCTGAGTGAGCCAGCTCGCGTTCTGAGGCCGGTTGTATGTGGAAGATTCTGAGTACGCCGGCAGCAGAGATATACATGAGCCATGTGATAGGCCGGGTGGCGAGGTAGAACCAGTGGAGGGGCGCGGCCACGAGCAAGGCGGAACGCTCAGCCTTGCGGATGGCGACCGACTTGGGTACTAATTCGCCAAATATGATTGTGATAAAGGTGACAAGCACGAAAGCAACTGCGGCGGCCGCGACGGGGTTGATCACGACGCCGAACACGGCCGAGAAAGCCTCAGCTCCCAACCAGCCCAGCCCCATGCTGGCCACGGTAACCCCGAGCTGTGTTGCCGACAGATACGCGTCGAGGTGATTGACGATATGGTTGGCCACTCGTGCACGTCTGCTCCCGGCCGCGGCCAACTCGGCCATTCGTGTGTCGCGTACCTTGACGATGGCGAACTCGGCGAGTACGAAGAAGGCGTTCACCAAGACCAAAAGAAAGACGCCGACGATTTTTACAGCAGTGATATTCATCGTCGGGCCACCCGGAACCCGGGCATGTGCGGGAAGCGGAGACTGAAGGGATCGTCAGACGTGTTCATTTCGCTATCAATAAGCATAGCATAAGGCACGAAGACCAACGGTCGCATACGGGTTTCGATCGTGTCTCATGCCCCGTCTTTTCCGGACGAGGCTCTCCGTCCACCGCCCGGTGGCTGCCTGGGTTTAACGCAGCAGCGGGACGGTCAATGCCGCTGAGCGGATGCCTTGAGCACGGGCTCGAGCAGTGCCCAGGCCTCCTCGACCGTCTCCACGTACGAGAAGATGTCTAGATCACCGTGGTTCACAACGCCTTCTTCCACGAGTGCCTCGAAGTTGATGATCCGCCGCCAGTAATCCCGATTGAATAGGAGCACAGGGATTGGCTTGATTTTCCGCGTTTGGATGAGAGTGAGAACTTCGAATAACTCATCGAGAGTGCCAAAGCCTCCGGGGAATACTACCAGCGCCACCGCCCGCATCATGAAGTGCATCTTACGCAGGGCAAAGTAATGAAAGTTGAAGCAGAGATATGGGGTGATGTACGCGTTGGGCTTTTGCTCGAACGGAAGAACGATGTTGAGGCCAACGCTCTCGGCTCCCACATCGTTGGCTCCTCGGTTGGCGGCTTCCATAATCCCCGGTCCTCCGCCCGTGACTACTACGGCTCGATACGGACCGTGAGGGGACCTGCGCCCACTCTGTCTGACCGGCGGATCCATTGATCCTGAGACCATCTGTGCTAACCGCCGGGCCTCATCGTAGAACCTGTCCTTGG
>CAZOJR010000022.1:1462-12309 GCA_964580165.1 uncultured Gaiellales bacterium | reverse complement strand
TCCGCTGCCTGGGGATCGCCGGGGTTCTCTGCCGCTATCCGTTCGGCCTCTGCCAAGACAGAGGCCGAGTCCTCAGGGTCGGGGATGCGGGCGCTGCCGAAGACAACTACCGTGGCAGTGATGCCCCGGTCGCGCTGAAGGATCTCCGGCTTGAGGTACTCCAGTTGCAGCCGCGACGGTCGCAGCTCGTCGCGCAAAAGAAATTCCGGGTCGGCGAAGCCCAACCGGTATGCAGATGACTTGGTTTGCGGCGTTTCGGGATCGAGATCGGTGTGGCGCCGGTCTTCTTCGGCCGATGGGAAGGCTCTCCCCTGCTGGGTATACTTTGGAGCCCGTTTCTGATCGGGCCGTTTCTGATCGAGCCGCTCCTCTGCCATTGATTCCGCTCCTTACGCGTCGTTCTGCTCCTTGCGCAGGTCGATTACGCGCTGAGCTTTGCCCTCGGTTCTTTCGATGGCCCCCGGTTCCCTGAAAGTCACGCCGACATTGATCCCGATGATGTCCTTGATGTTCTTCTGGATGTTCCGCTTGAGCGTTACCAGGGTCTCGTGCTCGGTGAAGGTGGTGACATCGTTCGTCGAGAGAATACCGTCGGTGACTTCCCTGTACAGGCCCGGAGAGATCTCCACCTGGACTTCCAAGTTATCCAGGGCGCCTTTGCGGCTTACCACTAACCGGTAGTGCGGCTCGATCTGCGGGGACATGAGTAGAACCGACTCCACTTGGCTGGGGAAGACGTTCACTCCGCGGATGATGAGCATATCGTCGGTCCGCCCGGCGATGCGGTCCATCCGGGTGTTGGTGCGCCCGCATACGCACGGCTCCGATGTGAGCCGGGTGATGTCGCCGGTCCGGTAGCGAATGAGTGGGAAGGCTTCCTTGGTCAGCGTGGTGATAACCAACTCGCCCCATTCTCCCTCGGGTAGCACCTCTTCTGTCTCTGGATCGATGATCTCCGGCAGAAAATGGTCGTCGTTTATGTGTAACCCCGATTGAGCCTCGACGCACTCGCATGACACTCCCGGCCCGATGACCTCGGAGAGGCCGTAGATGTCGCATGCTTTGATGTTCCACTTGCGCTCGATGTCACGGCGCATGGCCTCCGACCAAGGCTCGGCTCCGAAAACACCCACCCTCAGGGGGAACTTGGTCACGTCTAAGTGAATCTGCTGAGCCACATCCCAGACATAGAGAGCGAAACTGGGGGTACAGCATAAAACGGTGGTCCGAAAATCCTGCATGAGCATCAACTGGCGCTGAGTGTTGCTGCCCGAGATGGGAATCACAGACGAGCCGATGAGTTCGGCCCCGTAGTGAGCGCCGAGTCCCCCGGTGAAGAGGCCATAGCCGTAGGCGACCTGGACGATGTCGTCCTCGGTAGTGCCCGCACACGCTAGAGCCCGAGCGCACACCTGGGCCCACATGGCTATGTCGTTGCGCGTATATCCGACGGTCGTGGGTTTGCCTGTCGTGCCTGAAGAGGCGTGGATGCGCACGACCTCCTTCATTGGGGTCGCGAATAGGCCGAACGGATACTCGTCACGCAGGTTGTATTTTCGCGTCATCGGAAGCCGGGCCAGGTCATCAAGCCCGCGTATCTGATCCGGAACGATCCCCGACTTGTCCAGAAGAGATTTATAGAAAGGAACCCGATCGTAGACCCGTTTTACTAGAGCCATCAAGCGTTCTGCCTGCAATTGCCTGAGGCTCTCACGGCTCATGCATTCGTGCTCGCGGTCGAAGATCATCGCTGGTTCCCCTTACATAAAATATGTGTGATGCCGTGGTGTAATGCCACGCCGGCCACCGCTCATGCGCGTCTCGCGGCCTTCGCTGCCGGTGCCGTGCGATGGTATAGGCAGGAGAGGCGACCGTCAACTGCCGGTTATGACTCAGATCTTGAATGCCGACGGACAGATGTTCTGCAGCAGGCATTCGGTGCAACGCGGACGCTTGGCCATGCAAACTGCGCGTCCGTGCTCAATCAGGAGATAAGTGAGTTGGAACCAGTCGACTCGGGGAACTGACTCCATCAATTCCCGCTCGATCTTCTCGGAGCTGCTCGAGGCGGCCAGCCCCAGCCTCTGGCTCAGCCTGTTGACGTGTGTGTCAACGGCTATGCCGCTGTCTGGATCTGCGGCGTATGCTTCCGGGTGGGCATTTCCAAGGACGATATTGGCGGTCTTGCGGGCTACGCCCGGCAGAGTCAGAAGTTCGGCCATGGTGGCTGGGACTTCTCCGTTGTAGTCCGACAGTATCTTTTGGGCGGCGCCGATTATGTGCTTGGTCTTGTTGCGGAAGAAGCCCGTGGATCGTATATCGTTTTCGAACTCGGCCGGATCAGCGCTGGCGTAGTCTTCAATGGTGCGGTATTTGTGGAACAGGGAGGCGGTGACTTGGTTGACCATCTTGTCGGTGCACTGAGCCGACAGGATAACGGAGACCAGTAATTCCCAGTCATTCCCAAAATTGAGAACAATCCCAGCCTGGGGATATTCATTATGCAGTCGTGATATCAGCTCGCGGGTGTGGGCCGCTTTGTTTGTTTGTTTTGTGCTCGTGGGTCCCCCCGTTTTCTTTGCCGCGCTATCCATCTAGCATTCGCCATCTCTGGTCTTTCAAAAACAGCTCACCCTGCATATTACGACATGAGTGGTTGCTCGTGGCATGTTGCCCGCGCATGAGGCCTTGTCTACAATGAGCATGGTCCGAAGCGGTAAGCTTGGACCGGTCTGGACAGCGCGACAAGGCGTGACGGGGGCTCGTCGTCGCCTGCAAGGAGTGGCCGTGGACTTCTATCAAGGGAAGGTGCTGCGGATCGATCTCACTGCCGGCTCAGCCGGGACCGAGCCGCTTAACATGGAGTGGGCCGAGCGCTACATAGGTGGCAAGGGACTGCTTTTGCGCTACATGTGGGAGTACGTACCGCGCCGGGTTGACCCTTGGGCTCCGGAGAACCCGGTGTTCTTGGTCACCGGACCGTTCGCGGGCACTAACGTTAGCACCGCTTCGCGTCTGGTTGTGGGGGCTAAGAGCCCGGTCACGGGGATACTGGACGACAGCTATGTGGGAGGCTCATTCGCTCCCGAGATGAAGTTTGCCGGCTACGATCTCATAATCATCACGGGGAAGGCTGCGAAGCCGGTTGTACTATGGATCAAGGATAACAAGATCGAGTTCATACCGGCGGAGGAGAAGTATTGGGGCCTGAAGACCTCTGAAATCGAGGAGACGCTGAGGGCCGATCTCGACGAGAATGCAAGAGTGCTTTCAATCGGCCCGGCAGGAGAAAACCTCGTTCCCTGGGCCTGTCTGAGCACTGACCAGTTCCATAAGGCCGGGCGAGGCGGTCACGGCGCCCTGTTTGGAGCTAAGAACCTCAAAGCGGTGGCCATTCGTGGCACCGGCTCGGTCGAAGTGGGAGACGCACGCGTGTTTCTCACGGATATTGCCCGGATTCACAAGGAGCATGTGCTCACCGATTTCAATCTCTGGGCCAACGAGGAAGGTACTCCCATTCTGGTCGATCCTGTGAACGGTGCTGGGGCCCTCCCTACTCGTAATTGGTCGGCGGGGAGTTTCGAAGGAGCGGACGGTATTAATTCCGACGCCTTTCAGAAGGTCAAGGTGGCCAACCGGGCTTGCTATCAATGTGCTTTGGGATGCCGCCAGGTGCATCAGGCCGGCGGGGTGAAGACCGAGGGTCCCGAATACGAAACCATCGCGATCTGCGGGGCCAACTGTGGGGTGGGTGATCTTGAGGCGTTGATGCAGTTCAACTATGAGTGCGACGAATGGGGGCTCGACACCATTTCTTCGGGTTCGGTCGTGGGTCTGGCTATGGATATGACTGAGAAGGGCATTGCCGACTTCGGCCTGCATTTCGGGCGGTTGGATGCGTATGTCGCGGCGCCCGCGTTAATTGCACAGCGGCAGGGCGTGGGTGCCGATCTTGCTTTGGGAGCTCGGGCGTTGGCATCCAAGTATGGCGTACCTGAAATGGCCATGGAGGTGAAGAATCTCGAGCTGCCCGGATACGACCCGCGGGGCGCTTTCGGCATGAGCATCGCCTACGCTACCTCGGATAGGGGCGGGTGTCACATGCGGGCCTATCCTATAGCCGATGAGGTTCTCGAAGGCTCGCGGCCGGCGGACAGCATGGAGGGCAAAGCAGAACAGATCATCAGAGGAAACGTGGCCAACGGTTTCATCGGGCAGAATTTCAGCTCTGTCAAGTTCAGCGGTATCTGGTGTGACTTCTGGGCTGTTGACCCGAGCCAACTCTGTCAGATGCTCAGACATGTGTGGAAGCGTGACTTCACCGAAGACGAAATCATGCTGACAGGTGAGCGGATCTGGAATCTGGGAAGACTGCTGAATCTGCGTGAGGGGGCGGAACCCGACACTATTCCCCGCTTGTTGTATGAGAGTGAATCCGCGTTCGCCGACGGTCCGTCGGCGGGCAAAGCCGTGGGCGAGCAGGGATTCAGAGACGCGCTTCAAGAGTATTACCAACTCCGGGGCTGGGACGAGCAAGGAACGCCGACCGAGACCAAGCTGGTCGAGGTAGGGGTGGATGTTCGTCTGTAGTGGTGTAGCCCGTCCGCGAAGAAAGGGTCGCGATGCCGTACGTCATGATAAATAGCAAGAAGTGCACCGGGTGTCACATGTGCGAGTTGGCCTGCTCGGCCTGGCACGAGGGAGCGTACCGGCCTTCGGTAGCCCGGCTGCGGGTGGAGGTTGATCCCACCGCTGCGCATGTGAGAGGGCACACGTGTCTCCAGACCGCCTGCGCGAAGTGTGAGGAGGTCTGTCCGGCGAACGCGATCGAGCGCCATCCCATCACGGTTACGGCAGCCGGTCTGGAGGTGGTGGAAGGCTATGTCCTCAAGGTCAATGAAGAGCTTTGCACCAACTGCGGCACCTGCTACGACGTCTGTCCGCAGGGCGTCATTCACGAACATCCCGAGCGCAAAGTGGCCTTCAAGTGTGATCTGTGCGAGGGAGTACCGCAGTGTGTTGCTTTTTGCCAGAATCCACATGTGCTGGCCATTGATGTGCGTCAGAGCAAGTCCGAGAAGATGGTGCTTGCACAATCATGAGTTGCGGGTAGAAACGGCGGCTTCGCAAGCGATGAAGAGATAATCGTGCCCAGAATCTTCGTCAAGTTACCTGCCGGGTTGATCGGACCCGATGGATGTTCTCGTCTCGAGTGTGAAGGGCAAACGGTGGGTGATGCCTTGAAAGACTGTGTTGCCCGCCAGCCGCGACTGGCGTCACGCATCTTTCGCGAAGACGGTAGTGTATGGGTGGGGGTATTTGTCAACGGCCTCAACATCCGACGGTGTGAAGGACTCGATACGCCCCTGCAAGATGGTGACGAGATCCGTCTGCTACCCCCCATTGCCGGCGGGTAGGCTTGTTACAATGGCTCAATCTATGGTCGCGGTCGATCTCTGAACCGGGAGGACTGTTATCGGCTCTCGTGTTCCGCAACGTCTCATTATCGGCATTACCGGGGCATCCGGGACGGTTTACGGTATCCGGTTGCTCGATGTACTCCGAGATATGCAGGTGGAGACCCATCTGGTGATGACCGCGGCGGCTGAGCGGGTGGCTACGCTGGAGACCGGGAAAGACCCGGCACAGATTCGAGGTCTGGCCGACTTCTCTTATAGAAGCGACGAGATCGAAGCCCCCATCGCATCCGGCTCGTTTCTATCTCTGGGGATGGTTGTTGTTCCTTGTTCCATCAAGACTCTGTCGGCCGTGGCTCGCTGTAGCAGCGACACCCTTCTCACCCGCGCGGCGGACGTGGTGCTCAAAGAGCGACGAAAGCTTGTCCTAGTTGTTCGCGAAACGCCGCTTCATCTAGGTCATCTGCGTTTGATGACCGATGTCACCCGGTACGGGGCGGTCGTTCTGCCCCCTGTCCCCGGCTTCTATCACCAACCACAAACCATTGACGACCTCGTCGATCATACAATCGGAAAGATTCTCGACCAGGTCGGGCTGGAGAACGACTTGTTCAAGCGTTGGCCCGGGAATCACGGAGACTCCCTTGAGTGACGATCTGCGCGACCGGGTGGTGGGCTACCTGCGCGCACATCACATCATGACTATCGCAACCACGGCTCCGGGAAGGAACACACCCCACGCCGCCTGCGTCTTTTACGCCATGGACGAGTCTCTCCGGTTGATCTTTCTCAGCAAACGGGTCAGTGTTCACGGTACGCATATTGGGGAGGCCGCATCTGTCGCGGCGACGATTACTGAGGACTATGCTGGCTGGGAAGCAATCCGGGGAGTGCAGTTGTGGGGCGAAGTAGAGTTGCTACATGCAGCTGTGAAGGCAGCCGCTCTAGCCCTCTATCTGGTGCGTTTTCCGTTCGTGCGGGGTTTGATAGATCAACCTGGGCTGGCGGAGAAGATGCGGAACATTGGTGTTTATCGGATAACGCCCTACCGTGCGGCGTTCACCGACAATACGACCGGGGCCTTTGGCCGCGAGATACTTGAGCTGGTGGCGGGGTGACCATTTGGAGACGAGAAGGACCGACAGGATAATCATGGAGCGGCGCCGCCGCGAACGGCGCCGCCGCGTTTTGCTGCGCTGGCTCGCTTTATTGGCCTGCGCTGCCATCGTTGTGCTAATTGCTCTACTCGCTGTTCGTGGGTGCGGCGACGGTTCGGGTGATCCAAGCGCTGATGGTGGATCCACTACGAGTACGACGTCTGAGAATGGTGATAGCGCCGATACCTCGACGAGTACGGACGGCACAGGTAGTGACGATACCGACGCGACGGAGCCTGCACTGGTGTCGAGTTCCAACACGACGGTCAGCGAGTACAATCCCGAGGAACCAGGAGATGTCCGGAGCCCCGGCAGTTTCTATGGCCCGATCAATACCACGTTTGAAGGTCTGATCATGTTCCGGGGCAATGCTTCTCGTACCTACTATGGCGAAGGGCCTGTTCCTTCTGACCCTCAGATACTGTGGAAGTTCGGGCCCATGTCGGGCAGCTCACACGTGGGCTCAGTTCTTAGATCTTGGACCGGCACCGGCTGGACAGGCCAGCCTTGCGTATTTGAACGGGATGGGAAGACCTGGGTCGTGTTTGGTGCTTATGACTACAAGATCCACTTCTTAGACGGGGATACAGGGGAGAAGCTGTACCCCGACTTTGCCGTCGACGATATCTTTAAGGGCTCCGCCGTACTCGACCCTGATGGATACCCGCTTATCTTCATGGGCTGTGCGGACGACAAGTGGCGCATCATAGCCATCGATCGGGATGAGCCAACCGAACTGTTTAATCTTGATTCAAACGAGCTGCCACGCAGAGTATGGTATGGCGATTGGGACTCGAGCGTTGTCATCCGTAATGACTACGCGTTTCTGGGCGGCGAGAACAGTCACTTCTACATTCTCAAACTCAACCGGGGATACGACGCCGACGGAAAGGTAACAGTCGATCCTCAGATCGTGCTCGATTATCCCGGTTGGACGGCCTCCCTGCTTGAGAAACTGGGCAGCGAGGATGTCTCGATAGAAAACTCACCGTGCTTGGTGGGGGATCGGGTGTATTTTTCGAATGGCGGAGGCCTTGTGCAAGGCCTGGATGTGAGCGCCACGTTGCGGGAATTAGGGGCCGGGGAAGCACCTGCTACTGGTACTGAATCGTATCCAAAGGTTTTTCACTACTGGACCGCTGGCGACACTGACGGCAGTATCGTAGCCGACGAGCAGGGCTATCTGTATGTATGCCAACATTCCGACACGCGATCGAGCGTGGCTGCACAGCGTTACAAAGAAGCCGGCCAGATTATCAAACTCGATCCGCGAAAGAATGGGGAGGGTGAAGACCCGGTGGTATGGTCGATTCCTATCACCAAGACCGCGACCGACGGTGATTCCGGAGTATGGGCGACGGCGTGTATCTATAAGGATATGGTCTATGTCCCGACGCACACGGGGGATCTGTTTGGTATCGACCGAGAAACCGGCGAGATAGTCTGGGAAAAGGATTTTTCCGAGCACGCTTGGGCGAGTTGTGTCGTGGTCGATGGAACTCTCATCGTGGGTGACACCTATGGTGTTCTTCATGCGTACGATGTAAGCGATACTCGGGTTGATCCACCGGTGGTGTGGGAGTTGACGGTTCCCAGCAAGAGCGCTCTAGAATCCACGCCGGCGGTGTGGAAGGGGAAAATATTCGTGGGGTGCCGTGACGGCTATTTCTACTGTTTCGGCGACGGGTAGCCATTCCGAAGGATATCCCAGGGCTGAGTATTAGCCACGTCTGTGGCGCATATCCAGCCCCGCCGTGCCTCCCCGATTCCGAATTTCAGGTTGACGAAGTCGGAGGGGCTGTGAGCATCGCTGCAAACCACCAGAGTGGCACCCAGAGCCTTCGCCCGGCGTGCCGCGGAGGCGGTGAGATCGAGCCGGTCTGGGGAGCCATTGATCTCCAGATATGTGTTTGTCTCAGCTGCCGCCCGCGCCAGCACTTCCACGTCCACATCGTAGGGTTCGCGGCGCCCCAGAAGCCGGCCGCTTGGATGCCCGATTGAGCGGACATAGGGATTGCGCATGGCGCTCAACAAGCGCTCCATGATCTGCTCTTGAGACTGGCCGAATCCCGAGTGGATGCTAGCTGTCACGAAGTCGAGATGAGCGAGAATTTCGTCCGGAAGATCCAAATGGCCATCGCTCAGGATGTCCACCTCAGTGCCGCTCAGAAGACGTATCCCCTGCAGGCGAGCGTCGAGTTGCCGTATGGCTTCGATCTGGGCCAGCAGGCGTTCGGGATTCAGGCCCCCGGTCATGGCTAGCGCCTGAGAATGATCGCAGAAACACAGGTAATCAAGGCCGTTTTCCTGGGCTGTGAGGGCCATCTGTTCGAGGCTTGCCCGGCCATCGGTCCAATCGGAGTGCACATGCAGATCTCCTCGTAGGTCGGCGGTCTCGATCAGATCCGGGAGAGATCCTGCTTCGGCTGCTTCGATTTCTCCCTGATTCTCGCGTAATTCAGGGGGAATATACGCAATACCGATGGATGCGTACACCTCGGCTTCGGTTGCGCAGGTGAGCAAACGGCCGGACTTAAGGTGCTCCACGTGATACTCGCTGATCTTATAGCCCTTGCGCTGAGCGTAACCGCGCAGGGCTACATTGTGGTCAGCACTGCCGGTGAAGTGCTGGAGGAGATTACCGTACGACTGTGGGGGAACTATTCGCAGGTCTATTCCCAGGCCTGTGTGAGTTTTACCTACAAGCTTGGTGTCACCTCGTTCATCGACTTGAGCCACCTCGGGAAGAGCTGCAAAAGCATCCATCACGGTGGCCGGCTCGTTGGACGCAGCTACTAGATCGATGTCGCGTACCATTGGACGAAGACGGCGGAGGCTACCGGCATAATCAGCAATTGCCACTGCGGGAAGCGCGCGTAGTTCGGCGACCATAAGAGCTGCCAGTGGCTCGACTGTTGAGCGAAGCCGGCGGGTCTCCTCCCCGCTCGTGGTCCGGATGGTCCAGGCTTCGATGGCACGTAGCAACTTAGCTTCAGTCTTTTCGCCCATGCCGGGGATTACTCGGATTCTTCCTTCAAGGCACGCTTTTTTTAGGTCCTCCATATCTTCCACGCCTGCAGACTGCCATACCAAACGGGTCTTTTTTGGTCCCATCCCCGGCAGGCGCATAACTGTCAGCAGTCCTTCGGGGTAGCGGTCGCGGAGACTTTCCAAAAATGCAATTGTGCCGGTGGCCATGTACTCGCGCACCTTTGCTTCGATGGCTTGGCCGATGCCCGGCAGCCGGCGTAGCTCACCACGCGAAGCCATCCCGGCGATCGATATCGGGTGTTCCCGGAAGAGGATCGCGGCCTTCTCGTAGGCGAGAATGCGATACGGGGATTCTCCATCCAGGGCGAGGTAGTCGGCTATGGTCTGAAACACCTCGGCCAGTTCTCCGTTAAGAGGGGAACGGGTGGGCTCGGTTGCCATCAGGACTCCTCAGGATTTCGCGGAACCCGCGGGCTTTGGCTACCGGCTGTAGCCGTGATCTGGAAGCAGGCGTGGATGCGGGGATTGCGGGCGAAATCCGGCGGAATGGTTTGTCTGGTGATGTCGATCACCGAAAACTGTTGGCCCAGTTCGGCATCTAAGCGGAAGCGTTGCAGGTTGGTGGAGAAGATCAGAATACCCTCGGGCGATAGTAGATGAGAGGCGGTTTGGATCAGACGGACATGGTCGCGCTGGATATCCAAAATGCCGGCCATCTTTTTTGAGTTGGAAAACGCGGGGGCATCGAGGAATATGAGGTCATACGCACTGCTCGGATCAACTACTGCTGCTGAGCGGGCGAGCCATTCGAGGCAATCGGCGCGGATGAATTTGTGCTCCGGACCAGAGAACCCGTTCAGCCGAAGATTGCGTTGTGCCCAATCGAGGTGGGTGGTCGAAAGGTCAATCGTGGTAGTCGACATTGCGCCTCCGGATGCTGCGTAAACCGTGGCGGAGCCTGTGTAAGCGAAAAGATTGAGGAACCGCCGGCCGGACGCCAACTCCCGGATGCGGCCGCGCATGAGGCGGTGGTCGAGAAACAGCCCGGTGTCCAAGTAGTCGGTGAGGTTGACCAGGAAATTCAGACCACCTTCGCGGACCTGGACAAACTGGCCCTCGTCGCGCAGCCGTTGATACTGGCCAGTTCCGCGCTGTGGCCGGCGCACCTTGAGCATGACGTGGTCGGGCGGTATTTCCAGGATCTCAGGGACCAGGACGATAATCTCTCTCAGCCGGCGCCGGGCTCGTACCGGATCGATCGAACTGGGAGGTGCGTACTCTT
>CAZOJR010000022.1:0-1452 GCA_964580165.1 uncultured Gaiellales bacterium | reverse complement strand
GGGCCCAATCCTCGTAGAGATCAATGGCGACCGCGTACTCAGGCAGATCGGCATCGTAGAGCCGGTAGCAGTGAATATCCTCACGAAGTGCCCAGCGACGGAGATGCCTGAAATTCTTGCGAAGACGGTTGCCGAACATAAAGCCACCGGAGGTCTCTGGCTCAGTTTCTCGATTGCCTGCAGGCCGCGTGTCTCGATCTGGTCGGGCAGCAGTGTGTCCGTCTATGTGGAAGTGGAGCAACTTGCACTCAAGGGGGCCGTTGTAGAAAACATTGACACGATGTGCGCGGAGTCCGAGATAGGCTCCCAGTTCGGGATTGCCTGTAAAGATGGCGGCTCCCCATCCACCGAACGACTGTTTTAGTCTGTGTCCGAGAGTCTCATAGACCTCCACCAGATCCTCGATGTCGCCAAGTCGCTTGCCGTAGGGTGGGTTGGTTACGACCAAGCCTGGTTGATTTGCCGGGATCGGGTTTTGTAAGTCGGCTAGTTTCTGTTGCAGCGAGACGATGTGACCGGCCAGCCCGGCTCTCCGGATGTTGCCGCGGGCGGTGCCGACGGCCTTCTGGTCGAGGTCAAAACCTATAATCGGAGGCAACCGCTTCATGCCCTGCTCACGACGTTCTCGTGCTTCGCTCAGCAGAGTGTCCCAGATGATGGGATCGAATCCTTTCCACCCCAAGAACCCGTAGTAGTCCCGTAGCAGTCCGGGCGCGACATCGGCAGCCATGAGGGCGCCTTCGACGAGAAGGGTGCCCGATCCGCACATAGGGTCGACCAAAGGACTGCCGGCGGCGGCAAGGCGGGGCCAACCGGCCCTCATAAGAATGGCAGCGGCAAGATTTTCTTTGAGAGGAGCTTCGCCTCCTTCGAGGCGGTAGCCACGCCGATGCAGGCCATCTCCCGACAGGTCAAGGCCGACGATGGCCCCATCCGGTGCCAGATGTAGGTTAATACGGACGCAAGGTCGCGATCGATCGACTCCCGGCCGTTTCCCCGTCCTCGCCCGGAACCGATCGACGACGGCATCCTTGACGCGTTGCTCGGCGTAGTGCGTGTTCAGGTTGGCCAGCGGACCTTGCTTGATCTTTGAAGTCGTCTCGACCGCTAACGTGCCGGCCACATCTAGGTGATCTTCCCAGGGGATGGAGCGAATCGATTCGTAGAGGTCATCAGGAGTCGATACGGGGAAGGAGGCCAATCTGAGTAAAACCCGGCTTGCCACCCGAGACCAGAGGCATGCCCGGTAGCCGAGCGAGAGCGGACCGGAGAAGTTGACCCCAGAACGGGTCTCTGTCGCGTCCGCAGCTCCTAGGGCACGCAGCTCCTGCAAAACCAAGCTCTCCGTGTTGCGGGGGCACGTGGCGAAGAAGTCGTAATGACTGGTTGGTGTGGTCTTGGGTGTTGTGGGGCTATGTGGCATGGTGAAGGAGAGTATACGGGCAGAGAGAC
>CAZOJR010000021.1:4029-14417 GCA_964580165.1 uncultured Gaiellales bacterium | reverse complement strand
CACACCTGCTTCGCAGGCCTCACCGATGAATTCCCGGATGACCCCAAAACGCAGACCCTCCAGATTGTCGCGGTCGGGCATGCCGATCGGCTCCTGCAACCCGATACTGGTGCAATCGCGGGAGTCCCGCCCCGCTATGATGTCCAAGAGGGCAGCTGCATCTTTAACATCCCTGGTGAGCGGCCCGATCTGATCGAGCGAACTAGCGAACGCGATAAGACCATAGCGGCTCACAACTCCGTAAGTGGGCTTGAGACCTACAACCCCGCACAGTGAGGCTGGCTGCCTGATAGAGCCACCGGTATCGGTTCCCAACGCCCACGGTGCCTCGGAGGCGGCGACACAGGCGGCCGAGCCGCCACTGGAGCCGCCCGGAACCCGGTCGAGATCCCAAGGGTTCCGCGTAATCTGAAACGCCGAATTCTCCGTCGAGCTGCCCATGGCAAACTCATCCATGTTCAACTTGCCCAGGAAGATCAGACCTGCAGACCGCAACTTGGCAATCACGGTGGCGTCGTATGGCGGTACATAACCCTTTAAGATACGCGAGGCACAGGTGGTCTCCATTCCCTTGACGCACAGCACGTCCTTGAGACCGATGGGAACGCCTTCCCACGGAAGACGCTCGCCTCGAGACTTGGCGTCGACAGCGGCGGCAGCGGTCAGAGCTTCCGATTCGTTAACGGAAAGATAAGCCTCAACGGCTCCATCGAGCGCAGATATCCGGTCGAGATAGGCCCTGGTCAACTCTACGGCAGAGATCTCCCCGCCCGCCAGTAACTCCCGGCATCCCCAAGCTGTCAAACCAGCCACGCCGTGGAGTGTCTTGCTGTCCAACGACATGGTCGCCTACCCTATCCTCGGGACCACGAACTGGCCCCGTTCGACATCTGGTCCGTTGGCGGTTGCCTCAGTTTGTGTGAGTCCCGCTACCGGCTCGTCGGTGCGGAGCACGTTCTTAAGGGGCACGGCGTGCGAAGTGGGCTCCAATCCCGACAGATCCAGCTCGGCGAGTTGTCGTACGTAGTCGATAATCCGCCCAAGTTCGGGCTGCAGCCGGGCCAGTTCGTCGTTGTCGAAGTGAAGGCGCGCAAGCTGCGCCACGTGCTCGACCTCTTCCCGGGAAATCATTGTGTAGCTCTCCTAAGGAACAATGGGAACACGAAGTCAATACGACTTACGTACCCCGACCACAGGCTTTCGGGATTATAGCCGAAAAAGAGGGCGCCCTGGTCAGGCGCCCGAGAGGAGAAAGGAGAGTTTGAATGGGAACTCTCATCCCATATATCGGCCTGTCGCGACAACACTTTAGGGATGATCGTCCCAGCGTAGATCCTTAAGTTTCCAAGAGCCCGCCGTATCTCCTCAATCATGCCGGGCGTAAAGATGCGAAAAGCCCCGCCGGAGCGGGGCTTTGTTCACAGGAAGATCTCGATCTTGCCTTGGTTAGACCGGCGAGACGTTCGATGCCTGGAGGCCCTTGGGCCCCTGAACCACGTCGAATCGAACAGCCTGCCCCTCTGAGAGTGTACGGAAACCCTCAACCTGGATCTCACTGAAGTGGACGAAGAGATCCTCCCCCTCCGGCTGCTCAATGAATCCGTAGCCCTTCTCGGGACTAAACCACTTGACAGTCCCCTCAGCCAACCCTACAACCTCCATTTGTTTCGGGGCGACACACAGCTCGGGCCCACCCCTCTCTAACGCACACGGCCAGTGATATCTCTGGACTCGCGGCGCTACAGTAGCGAAACCTGGGTTCCCGGTCAAGACTTGAGACCGCGGTTTTTTTCGAGGTTGCGGGAACGCCCGCTCAGCCGTCTACGTCGCGGAGAGCCTGGGCGTCACGGTAGTTCTTCAAACGATTGAGGGTCTTGGCCTCGACTTGGCGGATGCGCTCACGAGTCACACCAAAGCGTTCACCCACTTCCTCAAGAGTGCGCGGGCGCTCTCCCTTGAGGCCAAAGCGCAGTTCCAAGACCTTGCGGTCACGGGCAGGCAGGCTGTCCAGCACCCTGAATAGTTCTTCCCGCCGGAGTTCACGAAAGACCAGTTCGAGTGGTTGGTCTGCGTCTTCGTCTTCGATGAAGTCGCCCAACTCCGAATCCTCTTCATCCCCCACCGGCGTCTCCAACGACACCGGTTCTTGAGTGGCCTTCTGAATATCCCGAACCTTTCCTGGTGAAACCCCCAGGGCGTCCGCGATTTCTAGTACTGTGGGTTCCCGGCCGCTCTTCTGCAGCAGCTCACGTTGAATACGGTTGAGCTTATTCATGGTCTCCACGGCATGTACCGGGACCCGTATTGTCCGGGCCTGGTCGGCAATTGCACGCGTGACCGCCTGGCGGATCCACCAAGTCGCATAGGTAGAAAATTTGTAGCCCAGACGGTAGTCAAATTTTTCCACCGCCCTGATAAGACCCAGATTGCCCTCTTGGATGAGATCTAGTAGCAAGAGCCCCCGGCCCATATAGCGTTTCGCTATGGAGACCACCAGTCTGAGGTTCGCTTCCGTGAGGCGGCGTTTGGCTTCTACGTCCTTCTTCTCAACGAGCTTCGCCAATTCGACCTCTTCCTCAGAAGTCAGCAGAGGAACCTGGCCTATCTCACGCAGATACATCCGCACCGGGTCGTCAACAGAATGGTCAATGGTCACGTCCAGGCAGTTCAGAAACTCCTCCTCTTCGGAGAAGTCATCGAGCTCCTCGACCCTTTCGTCGATTATCTCCACGCCCATATCCACCAACTGTGAGTACAACAACTCCACCTCGTCTGGTGACATATCGGCTTCCTGCGCCAGAGCGCCGACCTCGTCGAGGCTGAGAGAGCCGCGAGCCCTCACCTGCTCGAGCACTCCCTGCAGTACTTCGGTCGTCAGTTCACCGTCTTCGGCCATCTCAAACCCGCCCGTCTTCAGGATCGAGGTTCTTCAGGCTCGCCCGGACACTCTGCAGCAGACGCTCCAGATGGACCAACCGGCGCTGCTCACTTTCCCTGTCGCCCCCGTCGTCCAGAGTTTGACGAAGAGCACCGATTTCACGGTTCAGATACTGCTCCTGCAACCGGAGATGAAGCTCCTCCATGACGGCCGCAGAATATCGACCCTGATCAGCCTCCATGACCAGACGCACGAACAGGGCACCCGCGCCGGAATCCTCACGAGCGCGGGCCTTGAGTCCGGCGAAAGCGGTGCGGTGATCATCAGGATCGGTCATGAGCGCGAAGGCCTCGCGAATGCCGTTGAATACCTCACGATTGTCAGGATCGGCAAAGTGTTCGGGAGTCAGTAGCTCAAGAGCCTGGGCGGCCCGAGACGGATTGCAGGCGACCGCAACCAGGAAGTCGCGCTCGACTGTGGCCTCATTTCCCAACAGGCGCCGAGTCAATGACGACCGCACGCCATCACGCCCGGTCCACCCAGGAGCCGGCTCTGATCGGACTCGCGATATAGAACCCGGCGCTGATGGAGTCCGGCGCCCCGTTCTGGATCGACCGTTGCCGGAACCGCCACGCAGTAGAAGCGCAACGCTATCGGGTGAAAGACGTAGCCGGTCCGCCACCAGAGGCATCTCCTCTTCTCGCTCCTTGAGCGACGAGGCCCGGCCCATGATCCGGCGAACTTCCTCGAATGCCCGCACTCTGCCTTCGGCGCTCGAAGTGTCACCTCGTGTCAGTGCCTGGCGAAGCTCGAAACCCAAAAGTGATGTCTTCCTAACCAACACCTGAGAGACCGCCTCTGCGCCACCTTCCGCCGCCACGTCGGCCGGGTCCCGACCGTTCGGCAGAGCCGCGACCATCGGGCGTAGAGAGTGCCCTCGAGCGAGTTCGCCCGAACGGAGCATAGCTTCAGTCCCGGCACGGTCGGCATCGAACATGAAGGTCACGTTACTGGTGAAGCGCATCATGAGGCCAATCTGAGCATCGGTGAGCGCAGTCCCCATTGAGGCGACCACATTGGCCAACCCGGCCTGCACGAGTCCCAGCACATCTGTATACCCTTCGACCACTACAACCTCGTCGGAATCCGCAATGGCCCTTCTCGCCTGATACAAGCCGTATAGAAGATGCCCCTTCTGATATAGAGGCCCCTCAGGAGAATTGAGGTATTTGGGAGTCTCGTCTTTCAGGGTTCTCCCCCCAAACCCTAGAACCCGACCACGATGATCCACCAGTGGGAACATAAGCCGGCCCCGAAAACGATCGTACATCTTTCCTGTCTGACGGATCAGCAGACCAGCCTCTTCCAGTTCACGGTCTGTGAATCCTTCCTTTGCCGCCCGGCGATGAAGTCCTCTCCACTCATCGGGCGAGAGCCCCACTTGAAACGCACGGCAGACCCGCTCATCCAAACCGCGCTCTTTCAGATACTCCCGCGCAGCACGGCCGCTTTCTGTTTCCCACAAGTAACGCTGGTAAAACGTGGCGGCCTTCTCCAATACCAAGAGCAGACGAGTTTGGTGGTCTTTGTGTCCAGGATCGGGGCCAGCTCCTTCCTCGTACTCCAGTTGTACGCTGAATCGCCCGCCTAGCTGCTCGATCGCCTCCGCGAAAGACAGGTTCTCGATCTTCTCCAAGAAGCGGACAACGTCACCCCCCTCCCCACAACCAAAACAGTAGTAGAGGCCCTTTTCGGCGCTTACGGTGAACGACGGCGTCTTTTCCTGATGAAACGGGCAAAGCCCTGTATACGTAGTTCCCCGCTTACGCAGACTGGTATAGCCCGATACCACATCGACAATGCTCGCGGCCGCCAGCACCGCCTGCACGCTTGATTCCTTGATAAGAGGACTCACAACCTACCGACCCAACCGCTCACCACAAGGCTTCCGATGAACCCACCGCCTCACACAGATATTCCGCCATCACAGATTGTCCCAGCACTTGGGCATGAACAACTCCAAGTACGTCCGCTGGGCATAGCGGTCGGTCATACCGGCCACGTAGTCGGTAACGGTGCGCAGGAGTTCCAGACGATCGGATGCCGCATCCCCATGAGACTTCGGCACGTAAGGAAGATCCTCGGGATGTGCGAGGAAGTGCTCCATCAGCTGGGTGATCAGCCTTCGTATCTTCTCCCCATCAGCCTGCTCCAGAGCTGTCGGATAGACCGTATCAAACAGGAACGTACGCAGTTCTTCGAGGGCTCCGCCAACACTCGGAGTCTGAGTAATGGCCCCGGTATCCTCGCTGGCATCTACCACGTCGTGCACGAGAGCGTCGATGCGCTCACTGCCCGATCTCCCCAAGAGAAGGACCGGATCGCCAGGAAGATCGGCAATAACTATAAGGCCGGCCCGCAGCGCGTCATCGATATCATGGTTGACGTACGCGATCCGGTCTGCGAGATGGACTATCTGCCCCTCGAGCGTCACTGGTTGATGATCCCCGGAGTGATGGCGGATCCCGTCGCGCACCTCCCAGGTAAGATTGAGGCCCCGGCCGTCGTTCTCGAGCACCTCCACCACTCGGGCGCTCTGCTCGTTGTGCCTAAATCCACCGGCCCCCCTTTGCCGGAGCATCTTGTCGAGCACATCCTCCCCGGCATGCCCGAAAGGAGTGTGCCCCAGATCATGTCCCAGAGCTACGGCTTCAGCCAAATCCTCGTTGAGCCGGAGAGCCCTGGCAATAGTACGCGCGATGCCGGATACCTCGAGCGTGTGCGTCAATCGGGTGCGATAGTGATCGCCCTCGGGCGCGATGAATACCTGGGTCTTGTGCTTCAGCCGCCGGAACGACTTGCTATGCACGATACGATCGCGGTCGCGCTGGTAAGGCGTGCGAAGCGTGCACGGTTCTTCCGGCCGCTCACGGCCCCGGGAGGTTGTCGAACGTTGCGCCCACTGTGAAAGCCCCGCCTCGTAGAGGTCGGCCGCCAATCGAACTTTCCCGGCCCACTCATGCTTCACAACGTCACCGGCCCCGCCGGTCTCGCCGGCCTCGCTCATCTGCACAGCCCCACTCTGCCTGCACAGCGTCGCGGAAACACGGCCCCGTACGGGGCCGTGTTTCCGCGACAGCTCAGCATCTCACCGTCAGTCGCCCACCTTAGCGGCAGCCTTCTCTTCCAAAACAGCCTGCGCGGCAGCCAGCCGAGCCAGCGGCACACGGTAGGGACTGCAGCTCACGTAGTTCAGACCGGTCCGGTGGCAGAACTTCACGCTGGTAGGCTCGCCCCCATGCTCTCCGCAGATGCCGGTCTTGAGTTCCGGCTTGACCGAGCGCCCTTTCTGCACAGCCATGGCGACCAATTGTCCGACCCCGGTCTGGTCGAGCTTCTCGAAGGGATTGCACTTGAGAAGGTCCGTCTTCAGATAGTGAGTAAGAAACTTGCCCTCAGCATCGTCACGGGAGAAGCCCAACGTCGTTTGAGTAAGATCGTTCGTGCCGAAGCTGAAGAAATCTGCCTGGCGAGCGATCTCGTCGGCTGTCAGCGCCGCCCGCGGTATCTCAATCATCGTACCCACGGTATAGGCGATATCCACACCGCGTTCCTTCAACACCGCGCTGGCCGTCTCCACAGTAAGAGCTCTCAAGCGCTTGAGTTCTTCCTCGAAGCCGACGAGTGGGATCATGATCTCCACATGAGGTTTCTCACCGGTGGCCTCCAGCACGTCGGCCGCGGCCTCCATGATGGCCCGTACTTGCATCGCGTATATCTCGGGCCACTGGATGCCCAGACGACACCCACGAGTCCCCAGCATGGGGTTGGCCTCGGCCAGTGCCTTCACTTTGGCAGCCAACTCTTCCTGTGCTTCGATCTTCTCGGCAGGGGCCCCGCTGAGACGCAGGCGCTCCAGCTCGACCATAGTGTCGGTGTAATTGGGCAGGAATTCGTGCAACGGCGGATCGAGCAAGCGAATGGTCACCGGCAACCCGGCCATAGCCTGGAAGATTCCATCGAAGTCCTCACGCTGGAACGGCAACAGTTTGGCGAGGTGCTGTTCCCTCTCCTCAGTAGTCTCGGCCATGATCATGTTGCGCACGTGGGGTAGGCGCTCCTCCTGCATGAACATGTGCTCGGTGCGGCAGAGACCGATGCCTTCCGCCCCGAACTCACGAGCCTTCCTGGCGTCGTCCGGAGTGTCGGCGTTGGTGCGCACCCCCAGACGGCGAACCTGGTCGGCCCAGCCGAGAACGGTGTTCACATTCTCATCGATGGCCGCGGGGGCAAGCTTGGCCTGTCCAAGGATGACCCGCCCGGTTGCGCCGTCCATGGAGATCCAGTCGCCATCGTTGACCGTAACATCACCCACGGAGAAACACTTGGCTTCGGCATCGATCTTCAGATCCTGGGCACCCGCGATACACGGTTTGCCCATACCTCTAGCAACCACAGCGGCATGTGAGGTCATGCCTCCGTGGCTGGTGATAACGCCCTGAGCCTGAACGAGTCCGTGGATATCATCGGGATTTGTCTCCCAACGCACCAAGATGACAGGTTCGCCTATCGATCCACGTTCTTCAGCCTCATCTGCGTTGAAGACCGCCTTACCGACGGCGGCCCCCGGGGAGGCTCCTAAGCCGGTGGCCAGCACATGCAGAGTCTGATTAGGATCCAGACGGGGGTGGAGAAGCTGGTCGAGTTGGCTCGGGTCGACCCGCATAACCGCCTCTTCTTGTGTTATCAGACCTTCGGCCACCATGTCGACGGCGGTCTTCAAAGCCGCCTGAGCCGTACGCTTGCCGCTGCGGGTCTGGAGCATGAAGAGCTTCTTCTCTTCAATGGTGAACTCTATGTCTTGCATGTCACGATAGTGCGACTCAAGAGTGGCCCGGATGGCGTAGAGCTGATCCAATGCCTCCGGCATCACATCGCGCAGCTCATCCAACGGACGAGGATGACGCACGCCGGCCACAACATCCTCGCCTTGGGCATTCATGAGGAATTCACCATAGAAGGCGTTCTCACCGGTCGAGGGATCGCGAGTGAAGGCGACGCCGGTGCCCGACGTATCCCCCTTGTTGCCGAAGACCATAGTCTGCAGATTGACGGCGGTACCCAGGTCGTCCGGTATACCCTGTGTGCGACGGTACACCTTGGCTCTGTGATTATCCCAACTCTTGAAGACCGCGACTACAGCCATGTGAAGCTGCTTGAGCGGATCGGACGGGAACTGCTCGCCCGTATGCTCGCTCAGGATCTTCTTGAAGGTTACCGTAAGCTCACGCAGGTCTTCGGCTGAGAGATCGGTGTCGAGAGAGACGCCGGCCTCAGCCTTCTTCGCGGTAAGTGCATCCTCGAATGCCTGCGGATCGACACCCATGACCACATCGCCGAACATACTGATGAACCGTCGATACGAATCGTATGCGAACCGCGGATTGCCGGTACTTTCGGCAAGACCTGCAACGGTTTCATCGTTGAGTCCCAGATTGAGAACAGTATCCATCATTCCGGGCATGGAGAACATAGCTCCCGACCGGATAGAAAGAAGGAGAGGATTTTTTGCGTCTCCCAGGGATTTGCCCGTCAGCTTTTCGAGCGCCGCCAGGTGTTCCTCGATCTCCTCGGTCAACCCGTCAGGATATGAACCGGCCGACGAGTAATAGATGCAGGCAGCGGTGGTCACAGTGAAGCCCGGAGGCACGGGTATACCCAGACCTGTCATCTCGGCCAGGTTGGCCCCCTTGCCCCCAAGCAACGACTTCATCGTGGCGTTGCCTTCAGAGAAATCATAGACGTATTTGGTGGGACTCATCTGAACATACTCCCTTCGGGATCATGCGGGTTGCCGCAGCTGCGACTCACCCCCCTAGAAGCCGTAATTCTAACGAAGCGGAACGTCGTTGTGAAGAAGCCGCAAGGCGGGTCACACGGAAGCCAAGGCTACCTACCGGGATGGGCCACAGGGCCCAGCCGGGTAGAACGGCCTGGGCTACCCCACTATGTCGTAGCAGGTATGGGGTATGTTATGTTAGTAATGTTGAAACAGTCAATAGAGTCAGCACAGGCTCTGATAAAGAAAGGAGTGGCAATGCCCGAGCGTTCTTTGACAAAAGCTCGGGAGCGACGCGACTACGAGAGGACCGCCTCAATCATTTCGGCAGCACTGACCGTAGTAGGCAGTTCAGATCTGGCCATGCGGGGACTGATTGCGGCCGTGAAACGAACGGCCAAATCTCCGCAGCAGGACATGATCGCCAATTGGCTGAAGAACTATACAGCCCCTGGCAATCCCGGCAACGCTTTTTTCAAAAACATTCGTCATCTTAATCCTAATGTACGTAAGCATTTCGTTGCCGGAATGATGGCCAACTTCTTCATGCGGGATCCTGAGTACACAGAGTCGCTCCTCGAGGAAAAGGGGATTTCATCACCCACAGCAATACTCATCAGTCCCTCCATGCGCTGCAATCTTCGTTGCATAGGCTGCTACGCATCGGAGTACAACGATGAGGAAGATCTAACTGAAGACGACGTTGAGAGCATCATTACCCAAGGAGAAGAGATCGGCTCCAGGGTCTACGTCATGCTTGGAGGAGAGCCCTTTGTCTGGCAGCCTCTGCTCGACGTAGCCGAACGCCATCCTCAGTCGGTGTTCCTGGTCTTCACCAACGCGACCATGATCAACGACCGGATGGCCGATCGCATTCTGGAGGTCGGTAACGTCTGCCCGACGATCAGCATCGAAGGCACTCGTGAATCCACCGATGCCCGCCGGGGAATAGGTACATATGACCGCATCATGGCGGCAATGGACCGTCTCCGCGAGCGTGGCATCATGTTCGCCATCTCCTGCACCGCTACCAGCGAGAACATCGAAGAGATCATATCCGACGAGTTCGCCGATCTCATGGTGGAGAAGGGTGCGTTCTATGGCTGGTACTTCCTCTACATGCCGGTGGGTCGCGACCCCGACCTGAGCCTTATGCCCAGCGCCGACCAGCGTCTGCAGCTCCATCGCGGCATAATGCATATCCGTGACACCCGTCCTCTGCTGGTAGCCGACTTCTGGGGAGACGGCACACTCACCGGTGGATGCCTGTCCGGTGGGCGTAAGTACCTCCATATCAACAACAAAGGCGACGTGGAGCCCTGCATCTTTGCCCATTTCGCCACCGACAACATCAAAGAGAAACCGCTGATCGATTGTCTCTGCTCCGACTTCTTCAAGGACATCCGGCGAATGCAGCCGTTTGGCAAGAACCTCCTGCGCCCCTGTCCCATCATCGACCATCCGGCCGTGATGAAGCGGGCCGTGGAACGCAACAATGCATACCCGACCCACGAAGGCGCGGAATCACTGCTGCATGAGCTGCAGCCGGGTCTGCACGCCTACGCGAAGGACGTGCGCGACAGGCTTAACCCGGTATGGCAGAACGAGATGGCGTGGGCCCATACCTGGTTGGAGCCCGACCTGGAATACGGCCGGCGACTGAGCCGCGGT
>CAZOJR010000021.1:0-4019 GCA_964580165.1 uncultured Gaiellales bacterium | reverse complement strand
GGACAATCTGGCCGACGAGGCCGGCGAGGCAGCCAGCGACAAAATCGTCCAAGAGGTAGGCGCTCAAAACTGAGCACCGCCGCAGAAGAGTCAATTTCGGAGGAAGTCGAACCAGATGGTTCTCCGAAGACTGGTGACGAGCAGTATTTGACGCGAAGGGGCGCCGAAAGGTGCCCCTTCGCGTCAGCCCTGAATCAGGTCCAGATGGGCAATGCCTCGCACTGTCCCGGCCACAGCAGCCAACTGGCGCAACCGGTTGAGCTTTACGGCTTCTTCCTCAGCCATCACGAGCACGCCATCGAAGTACCGGTCGACCGGCGGCCGCAGAGCCGCGAGCGCTGTCAGCGCCCGGCCGTATTCTTGGGAATCAACCGCCACCTCGACCCGGTCCGCCGCTTCCCGCCAAGCCGAGAACAGCGCGCCCTCCACGTCGGCTCGGAAGAGCGCCGGCAACACTCCGCCGTAAGGCTGTGAAGCTGCTTCGGCAGTCATTTCGGCCGGCAGCTTGCGAGCCAAGTTCGACGGCCGGGAAAACACGGTGACCAGATCATCCCAGAGTTCGCTCGATCGGAAGCTGTCCAAAGCCTGGGCGCGCAGCCTCAGATCGAGGAAGGTGCGCGAAGCCGGCAGTACAGCGGCAACCGTATCGCGCGCCAGACCATCATCGCTGAGCGCTTTCGCCAAACGTTCCAAAATGAAACCGGTCGCCTCGGGCACAACGATCGCACGCTCAACCAGATCGGGAAAACGCTCCAACTCATCATAGGTCCGCTCAAGCAGGCACTCGACATCGTAAGAGAGCCCGTGTTGCAAAGCTATGGCGACCATACCGGCAGCCGCCCGCCGAAGACCGTAGGGGTCCTTGGAGCCTGAAGGCGGCTCCCCACAGGCGAAGGCGGTAACGATATTGTCCACCTTCTCTGCGGTGGCCAGCAGAGCACCCGGAAGCGTGACCGGGACTGCGCCTCCTGCCGCATCGGGCAGATACTGCTCCCGGATCGCTTGGGCGACCTCGGGATGATAACCCTCCATCAGCGCGTAGGTCTCGCCCATGACCCCCTCCAGGTCGGCAAACTCGCGCACCATGATCGATACCTGGTCTGCCTTGGCCAGCCGCGCCGCCTCGAGCGCGCGCTCCCGGGCTTCGCCGGGAGCGCCACACATTTCCGCCAGATAGCCGGTAAGAGCGACCAGGCGCCCGGCCTTGTCCTCCATGCTCCCGGCTTTGATATGAAAGACAACCTTGCCGAGTTGCGACACCATCGCATTGAGTCCGGCGGCTTTGTCTTTCTTGAAGGAGAACTCCGCATCTTCGATCCTGCCCTGAAGCACCCGCTCGTTACCGGAAGTGATCTGCTCTATCCAAGCCGGATCTCCATTGCTCACGTATAGAAACCGGTTGGAGAGAGCGCCTTCACCGTCAACCAAGGGAAAGTAGCGCTGGTGGGATTGCATAGCCGTCTCCAACACCTCGGCGGGCAGGCTTAGGTGATGAGCCGCGAACTCCCCTTGAGCCACCGTCGGCCACTCCACGAGAAAAAGCACTTCTTCCATCTTCGCACCCGGGTCGATGACCGTCAGACCCTGCACACCGGCGAGCCGTTTCAGTTCGGCCCTGATGGTCCGCTCACGTTCCCGGTGATCGGCCACCACGCCAGCAGATCGCAATGCCTCCACGTACCCCGCCGGAGTCGCCACCTCTACCGGCCCTCCGAGCCGGCGGTGTCCATGACTGGTACGTCCCGACAAAAGCCCGGCGTAGCGGAATGGAATAACCGCCTCGCCCCACATAGCGACCAGCCACCTGATGGGCCGGGAAAAGCGTACCTCCCGGTACCCCCAACGCATATTCTTGGGGAAGTACATGTCGCGCACGATCTTCAGGCAGATATCGGGAAGCAACGCGGTGGTGGACCGGCTCTCGCTCTGGGTCACGTAGTAGACAAAACAACGCCCGGCTTCCTCTCGGACCTCCAGGTCCTTGGCTGAAATCCCCTTCGCCCGGGCAAAACCTTCGCAGGCTTTGGTGGGATTGCCTTCGGCATCGAAGGCCGCTTCGACCGCCGGTCCGCGCTGCACTATCTCGCGCGGTGTCTGCTCGCCAGGGACATTCTTCACCAAGACGGCAATACGCCGGGGGGCAACCATGACCTCGACATTCCCCGAAGTAACCTCCACCCCCTCGGCCGAGAACAGACCGGCCACTCTGTCCGGCAGCAGATCGATGGCCGACCGGCAGGCGGAGGCAGGCATCTCTTCCACCCCTATCTCGAGCAGGAAGTCTCGTGCTTCCCGTTCATCAGGTGATATCCAGATAGTGTCTGGAGTGGAATCTGTGGCGTCTTCCGCAATATCTCCTGCGACGTCTTCCGCAACACCCCCTGCGGCGCTTGTGCCGGCTTCGCCATTGGAGACCGGCGCCGCACCTAGCTCGGCGAAATATGCCTCGGCCACCTTGCGGGCAAGGTTCCTCACTCGGGCGATATAGCCTGTGCGCTCAGTTACGCTGATGGCGCCCCGGGCATCCAGTAGGTTGAACATATGCGACGTCTTCAACACGAAATCGTAAGCAGGCCGGGATAGGCCGCGTTCCAAGCAACGCTCGCATTCACGCTCAAAGTTGGAAAAGGAACTCTGAAGCAACGGGATATCGGCCAACTCGAAGTTATATACAGACCATTGGGCCTCATTGGCCTTGTAAACGTCACCGTAGGTGACTCCCGGAACCCATTCCAGGTCGAAGGCGTTGTCCACTCCCTGAAGGTACATGGTCAGGCGCTCGGTCCCATAGGTCAGCTCGACGCTGGGCGGATCAAGATCAATACCACCCACCTGCTGAAAGTAGGTGAACTGGGTGCACTCCATTCCGTCGATCCAGACCTCCCAGCCCAATCCCCACGCGCCGAGAGTGGGCGACTCCCAATCGTCTTCAACAAAACGCACGTCGTGCTTGGACAGATCGATGCCGAGGTGTTCCAGAGAAGCCAAATAGAGGTCTTGAATGTTGTGCGGAGCAGGCTTCAAAACCACCTGATACTGATAGTAATGACCCAGACGGTAAGGGTTCTCTCCATAGCGCCCATCGGTGGGACGGATAGAGGGTTCCACATAGGCCACCTTCCAGGGATCGGGCCCCAGAACCTTGAGGAAAGTCGCCGGATTGAAGGTCCCGGCACCCACCTCCGTATGGTGCGGCTGCCACACAATGCAGCCCTGCTTGGCCCAAAACTCCTGCAATCCCAGGAGGACATCCTGGAAGGTAGGCTTACTCACATTCACTCTAGAACTCCGTGCTGGGAGGGGTAGTAGTACTTGTCGTGGTTGCCACGGTCGAGGTCGTCGACGATTGGGTCGTGGTAGTGGGGATAGTGGTCGTGGTCGTGGTGGTTGTAGTCGTGGTCGTAGGTTCCTTGGACACGAGCAACTCCACGTAACTGCCCTTCTCCACCACCCGGCCGGCAGGCGGGTCCTGCTGTATAACCAGACCCGGCTCATAGTCGGGCGTTTCGTAAGATACTATCCGCGCCTTTAGCTCATACTGAGCCAGGATCGTCGTGGCTTGGGAAGGCGTATATCCCAATCCGGCCACCGCCGGGACCATTACCGTGGTTGCCTCAGGCGCGTTGCTTACGAAGATAGTCACAGTGGTGCCCGGCCTCACCTTTTCGCCCTCGGTGGGATCCTGGCTCACCACCTGTCCACCGGGAAGTGTAGAATCGACCTCCTTCACCTCCGCGACAAGCTTCATGCTTTCGAGCAAAGCAGTCGCCTGCTCCTTATCCATCTCTATGAGCCGCGGCACGGCAACAGCATCGCTTGGCACGGCGACTGTGATGGTCACCGTGGTGCCCGCATCAACGTACTCCCCGCCGGGCGGATCCTGACTCAGGACCGTCCCCGGCTCTTTATCCTCACTGGGTTCATCCTGCGGATTCACTTTCAAGCCCAGCGCTCCTAATTCCTGGGCGGCTTCGAGTTGATCCTTGTCCACTACGTCGGGAACCTGCACCTTGCTCTTG
>CAZOJR010000020.1:8047-14860 GCA_964580165.1 uncultured Gaiellales bacterium | reverse complement strand
TCTCGACGTTGTTGAGCACGCTGGGCTTATCCCAGAGACCTTTGACCGCGGGGAAAGGCGGCCGGGGACGGGGTTCTCCCCGCTTGCCTTCAATGGAGCGCATGAGGGCGGTCTCTTCACCGCATACGAACGCGCCTGATCCCATGCGGATCTCGAGATCGAACTCGAACCCGGTTCCCATGATGTCCTTACCGAGCAGGCCGTATTCGCGGGCCTGGTTGATAGCATACTGCAGACGCTCAACCGCCAGCGGATACTCGGCCCTCAGGTAGACGTAGCCCTGCTTGGCTCCGATGGCGTAGGCGCCGACGGCCATGCCTTCTATGAGACTGTGCGGGTCGCCCTCGAGCACCGACCGATCCATGAACGCTCCGGGGTCTCCCTCGTCGGCGTTGCAGATGATGTACTTAACATCGGACTCGGTTTGCTTGGCGAACTTCCACTTGAGGCCGGTGGCGAAGCCGGCGCCACCACGGCCGCGCAGACCGCTGCGCAGTACCTCAGTGACCACTTCGTCGGGCGTCATTTCGGTGAGGACCTTGGCCAGAGCCTGGTATCCCTCGCGTGCGATGTATTCCTCGATTTTCAGTGGGTCGATAGTCCCCGAGTTGCGCAAGACTATCTTGATCTGCCGGTTGAAGAAGTCGACATCGCCCATCTCGGCGACGGTTTTGTCGGTGCCGGGGGCGTGGCTCACCAGACGGTTGACGATCCGGCCCTTGAGAAGGTGTTCTTCGACGATCTCGTGAACGTCCGTGATCTTGACATTCTGGTAGAAGACCCCGTCTGGGTATACCAAAACTACCGGTCCCACGGCGCAGGGCCCTAGACAGCCAGTCTCGATAACCCGGTTCTCCTGAGCCAGACCCATGTCTTCCAATTCTTTGGTGAACGCGGCGCTAACCTCGAGTGCACCTGAGGCGATGCACCCACCCCCTGTGCACACAAGCACGTGATTCTTTATCTGTTCCATTGCGCGGTTACTCCGATTTGATGAGGTAGGCTGACACCGGGGCACCCTCGATGAGATGCGACTGCACGATCTCATGCACCTTGCCCCGGCCATCGAGGTGCCCGTAGTGATACACGGTCCCGTCGGCGAACTGGATGGTTGCCATAGGCTCCATTTCGCAAAGACCAGCGCAGCCGGACTGGTGGATGGTGACGTTGTCGAGCTTGGCGTCGGCTATCTCGCTGATGAAGTTGACCACCACGTCACGGGCTCCAGCTGCGATACCGCATGTACCCATATGGACCGTGACCTTGATCTCTTTGGCACCCGACCGGAGGTCGATTGCTTCCTTGGCCTTGGAGGCCATGGCGAGGAGGTCGGCAGGGCTCTTGATCTTATCGGCCATGATCAGTTGCTCCTTTCACCGGCCCCGGCCGCGACTGGTTCCGCCGCCACGGCCTCGGAGCCGTACTGGGCAAGGATCTCGTTGATCCGAGCCGGTTTGACCCGATGGTGGACGATATCGTTGATCGTGATGACAGGAGCCAGACCGCAGGCTCCGAAGCACCGGGCGACCTCGAGAGAGAACTCGCGGTCTTCCGTCGTCTCGCCCACGTCTATTCCCAGTTGCTTTTTCAGGGCCTCGAGCACGGCCATACCGCCGCGCACATAGCAGGCGGTGCCCAAGCATACGCGGATGAGGTTACGGCCCCTGGGAACGGTGGAGAAGAACGAGTAGAAGCCGACCACTCCGGCCACCTCGCTGTAGGGCTTGCGCATCTTTTTCGCGATGCGTTTGAGAGCAACCTCAGGAAGATATCCGAATATCCCCTGGGCCATCTGGAGCACCGGAATCAGAGCTCCGGGCTTGTCCTTGTAGCTCTCGATGACCTCATCGAGCCGGGCGAGAAGTTCCTCCTCTGATGCTTCTTCGCAACCACCCGGACAGCTACCGTTTCGTTTCCCACTGTCGTCAGCCATATTTACGACTCCCTTGTCGATTGGTTTCTTGCGTTAATGGTCGGCCGATCGTCCGGCCGGGCTCAGAGAGGCGAGCCTCTCGGCAGCCTCTCGTGGTGGTGCGTGCCGGAGGGGCGGTGCGAACTGATCGCCCCCGAGGCTCACGTTGAACTCAATGCCGGGATTGGTTACATCCATGACAATGATGCTGGTGCCAACATCTCCCAGCGGGGGCCTGTCTACGTGATTCAGACTCATGAATGTCTCCACGCGCACGCCTCCGAGGGTCGGTGATGGTCCTATGATCAGATCGCCTCCGGCTGCTTGGGCTTCTCCCTTGAGGAGGCTGAGGCCGAGGCCGGTCTTCTTGCCCGGTTTGGTGGTGTAGAACGGGTCGAGCGTCTTCTCGGGCGCGGCGTCCAGACCGCTGCCGTTGTCATCGACAGATAGCCGCAGCCGGTCGGTACCCTCGTCAATGACGAGATCGATGTCGACGCGCGTTGCCCCGGCGCGTACTGAATTCTCGAGCACTTCGAGCAGATAGAGTGAAAGATCATGCACAGGTCACGCTCCGCTCTCCGGCGCCCTTCAAAGCGAGAGCCAGTTCTTCGAAGGTAGGCTCCAGGAGACGCAGTTCGGTCGAGGCAGCACCGATCTCATCCAAAAAGTGGGCGTCGGAAGAGCCGGTCACCGGCAGTCCCAACGCGCAGAATTCATCCCAACGGGGAGAACCGGTCTCCACATGGCGGGACACTTCCACTCCGTCAAAGCCGGTGTCGTGGGGGAAGAAGCCGAGCTGCGAAAAGACGCCGAACGCCTTGCGGTCTATATGGGCCGCCACCGCAAGTCCACCCGAGGAATGTATGAGGGCCACCGTCTCGTTCAGGTCGAGAGGTGTGGCGGTGGCCAAGGCCGCTGTTTCGACATCTATCACCTGCCCGCCGGCGTCCAGCAGGGGCTGCTCTCCAAAGAAGGAGTAGTATCCCGCGTCGGCGGGCGGGAGCAACGAATGCAGCCGCGCGGCCACGCTGCCGGCTGCCGCAAGATCCGGGAACAAAGCCAGCACGTGCACTTCTTCCGCCGAGGTGATCTCCATACCTGGGAGCACCGTCAGCCGTCCTCCGGCGTTCTCCGCGGCCGAACGGACCGCGGCGATGTTGCCGGCAGCGTTGTGGTCGGTGATGGCGATCATGTCAAGTCCGGCCTCCAGTGCAACTTGGACAATTGCGGGAGGAGTCATGTCGTTCGACGCGCAGGGCGAAAGGGCCGTATGGATATGCAGGTCGGCACGGTAGAGCTTGAGAGGCTTGTCCATGGCGTGCTGGTCGCTCAAGCATGGTGTCCTTCTGTTCCGGGCTTAACAGCCTTCATGAGGAACTCCCTCTCAGGCCAAGTTCATAGAGCCGGCCTACGAGTTCGAAGGTGTCAGCGGACGAGACGAACAGGTACAGCCCTTCATCTGCAGCCCTCGCAATGACATCATCCTCTGGGCGCCGTCCGCATGAGAAGATCACTGCTCGGAGACCGGCATGGCTCGCGACGGCAATCACGTTGAGGTGCACCTGCAGGGTCACCAAGATTCCGCCCGTAGGCGCGTTCGCAAGGACATCACTTAGGAGGTCGGAGGCATAACCCCGCGTGATGTCGATGTCTGCCGCGTCTTCGAGTTTTTCGCTATTGACAGTGACCTGCGGTGCAAGCGCGGGCGTGAGCCTCTCGAGATTTAGGACCTGCTCGAGTTCCCTTAGTGTCATTGGTTTGGAACCTCCTTCTCGCTATTCGGAGGAGTCACATATGGGCAGAGTCCGGTGTCCGCCCGCTCCATGACGATGTCTTCGGCTAAGGCAGTGCAAGTGGGTGCTCCGCAGGCGCCGCAGTCTCTTCCCGGAAGAGAGCGGATTACGGCCTGCAGGTGTCCAAGCTTCTGAATTGCGCGGCCCATGTCGGCATCCAGCCGGATGCCCGGGCGGGCACCGACGGGCCGGCGCCGGGCCACGGCGGTAGCCGTGGCGCCGGCGCCGGCCGTTGCCGTCTCGATTTCAGTCTGGTTCTGCCTCCAGCGGCGTGAGGCGACATGATGGTCTTCGGCAAGGAGGGGCGAACCGAAGCAGCCCCCTTCGCATGCGTAGGGATCGATGACTTCGATATCCGGCAGCAGTCCGTTCTCGATCTGTTCGAGCACCGTCATCACGTGATCGATGCCGGTCACCGTGAGTATGCGGTCAAGGTTCGCGGAAGCTTCCGTCGTGACGGCCTGAGTTCCAGCCACGACGGCCTGAGTTCCGGCATCAACCGTCGCCGTCTTTGCGGTGCTGTCGGCAGTCCCGGCGGCGCCGGTGTGCCCCCGGCCCGTTAGCTCCAGCATGACCGCCTGCCGAACCACTTCGGGGGTGATGTACTCGGTCTGTGCTGCCGTTCTGTCGTCTCCCTGGGTGAAGCCGCCGCTACTTCGTGCCCCCTCAATCCGGATGAGGGCGGAGCGCTGGCTGGGGCAGGAAACCACGTAGGCAACCGGCCGGTTGCCATGAGCGGCCTGCATCGCTTCCCAGGGGGAGTCAAAGGGTGCCAAATGAGGAACCAGCGATGGGAAACGCAACTCGATGAGGTTGACCACAGCCGGGCATGACGGCACGATTACCGGTTCAACCGGTGCGAGGTGGAGCCCGATGGGGGTGTTTTCCGCGGGGCTCTTACCCGGGTCCTCGCCCGGACCGCCACCCGGTTGGCCATCTGGGTTGTCACCCGAGCGGCGACCCAGCCCTACACCGGGATCATAACGAGGATCATGGTTGGGAACGGCAGAGCCGTGGTTGGGTCCGCCGGCGCCGCCGGAGGCGGCCGCCGCGGCCTCGCGCAGTGCTCGTTCGTACGGAGCCGACGTAGTCACTGCCGCGAATCCCAGTTCCTGCAGCGCAGCCAATACCCGTGTAGGTGGGTGGTCGGCTCCACAGCCCGCGAGGAGGGCGGGCGGGACTACCAGCAGCATTGTCTCTTTGCCGGACATATCGTCCAACGAGGAGATCTCGTCGCGCACGCTCAGCGCTCTGGTGGCGCAGGCGGCGATACACTCGGCACAGTCGATGCACAGGTGTTCGAGTACCTGTGGCTTTCCGTCTCTTACCCGCATCGCCTGCGTGGGGCAGGCATCGAGACAGGCCCGGCAGTTCCGGCAGCGGTCGGCCGAAGCGTATAGAGATATCACCTGTGACGCCACGGTGCTCTCCGGCTTCAGATAGACGGTGAAGCTCACCCGGGTGCCTTCGTCCGGTCGCGACGTGATTCGCAGCCGGTCGCTGTTTCGTTTGATGTTGGGCAGCCCCATTCCGGCTCCGAATCCAAGCGCACGGGCCTCGGGGCCGGCGGTCGAATAGCCTTCCACCATTGCCTGCTCCACATCGGGAATGCCCGGTCCGTCGTCTACGACGTTCACGTCGATCTGAGAATCCGAGAGCGACGCCTCGAGCCTGCCGCCCACAGAGTGTATGACCACATTCATCTCCGCCTCATAGGCGGCGATCATGGTGCGGCGGATGGCCTCCGCTTCGGCACCGATCTTCTTGAGGTGCTCCTTGATAGAACGCGAGGCCGCGCCTGCTCTGCGGAAGTCGTTGCTCGCTATGTCATACGAAACGAATTCCATGGAGCTTCCTGGGAGGTTAACCTCGGGTATCGCTGGCGAGCAGTTGGTATATAAGACCGCAGGTCTCAAACACGCCTGCAGGTGAGACCATGAGGAGCGTGCCGTTTTCGGTGGCGAGATCGATGATCTCCGGTCCGGGATCGATCCCGTCGACAAAGCAGATGCCCGGCACTTCCATCAATTCCGCCACCCGGACCATCTGCAGATTGGCCAGGTTGGTTACCAGCAGCGTCTTATCCGACGCCTCGTTGAGCAGATCGCTTACCCGGTCACCGGCATAGATGCGGGTCACCTCGGTATCTGGGCCCGTACCAGGGGTAAGTATGCGTGCTCCGATCTTGCCGGCCAGGTCTTGCAGTTTCATGTTGGCACCTGCCAAGAGAGTGTCGATGGTCCGGATGATGGGCTCCATGTCCGACTCTGTGCCGTTCTCGGTCTCATTGTCGCTATCCGTAGCCTCCTCCTGCCGGGCGAAGAATGCGGCTGATTCCAGAGCGGAGGTAATATCCATGTGGTCGACAAAGACCTCATCGGGAACTCTTAGTGGGATGCCGGTGAAGTCCACGAAACTACGCACACCCGCACGTACCAAGGCCTCGGCGGATGACTGGGCCATCTCGGGGGGGACGGCCAGAATCGCGATACGGATGCTCTTGGCAGCAACCACCCGCTCCATGTCGGCCACATCGTACACGGGGCAATCTTGGATGATCGTCCCTATGACACGTGGATCGGTATCAAACCCGGCTGCAATGCGAAGGAGCGGGCGTTTCCCGGCGAAGTGGGCGAGCACTGAACGCCCTAGCCTGCCCAGACCGACCAAAGCCACATCTTGGCGGCTGGTTCCGTCGAGGAGGCTTTCGATGCTGGCCAGGCAGGTATCGACCTGATAACCACGATTGGGACTGCCGGAGTAGCCGATGACCATAAAGTCTCTGCGAACCTGGGTAGCGCTTACTCCGGCGAGGTGTGCCAATTGGTGAGAGTAGATATTGGTGGTGCCCGAGGCCCTCAAGTTATCAAGCAGCCGCCGGTAGAGGCTGAGCCTTTCCACCGTCTTATGCGAAACAGCCGGTTTACCGGATGACGCCACTTCTATACCACCCCGTGTCGTCGGACTTTTTGGCGCGGTAGCATCCTGGCGTATGGGACCCGCGCGCCGTCCTTTATTAGTGCTTAGTGCACTCCGACGGATCGTTACAGAGATAACACCGTTACGTGTTTCACAATCTACTACCTGAGGGTAGGAACGTCAATGTAC
>CAZOJR010000020.1:3840-8037 GCA_964580165.1 uncultured Gaiellales bacterium | reverse complement strand
GAGGAACCGGACGGTGGGAGATACCTGCCCCAGGCACTGTGAGAATCGAACAAGGAGAGGAGCGGTCATGAAACACACAATTTTTGGCGTGCACATCTCACAGCGGGTGGAGAGTGTTCCCGCGGTGCAGGCTGTGCTGACCAAGTATGGCTGCAACATCCGCACACGCTTGGGCCTCCATGACGCCGACAGCACGAGTTGCTCGCCGAGCGGCCTCTTGCTGGTGGACGTGTTCGGCCCGGAAACAGAGGACTTCTACCGCGAGTTGCAGGGGCTTAACGGCGTTGATGTCCAGCGGATGGATTTCAGGGAATAGAAGCCGGCAGACGAGCGCGAAGGCAGACGAGCGCGAGAGCGTAAGAGTGAGAGAAAGGACGGAGAGGGCACGATGTCATCACACACGGACAGATTAGCAGGGCGGCGCGGCCGGGTTGCCGTAATGGCTCTATGCATCGTGCTGGCGCTCGTACTGACCACTGGGCTGGTGTGGGTTGTGGGCTGCGGGTCGTCCGAAACGGTAGAGACCACCGCTGACCAAGAGACCACGACCACCGTTCCGGAAACGATCGCTCCAACCTCGGACACAACCACCTCGGTTTCGGCCACGACCAATTCAGTACCTGTAGCCAAGCTGGGCAAGCTGACGTTGGTGGCTCCGGCCGGGCCCATGGCTATCCCGCTTGCGTATATGTCGGTCAACGGCAAGCTGGATGATGTGGCCGAAGAGACCGAGTTGGTCATCTGGGAGAACGCCGACCAACTCAAGGCCATCGTGGCGGGAGAGCAGGGCGATTTTGTCACCATGCCTTCCAACACCGCGGCCATCTTCTACAACAAAGAGCTCAAGGTACAGCTGCTCGATATCTCTGTCTGGAACATCACCTATCTGATCACCAGCGATCCCGACGTAACCGGGTTCGAAGACATCAAAGGAGAGCCGCTGGTGGTGTCGCTACAGGGCAGCGTGCCCGATGTGATGTTCCAGTACCTGGCAATGAAAGAAGGTCTGGATCCCACGAAGGATTTTGCTCTTCAATATGTCGGCGAACCGACTCAGGCCGCACAGTTGCTGCTGGCCGGCAAGGTTGATAACGCCGTTCTGAGCGAAGCCTTGGCCACTTCAGTCCTCCTGCAGACCAAGACGGCCGAGAAGCCGCTGTACAGGTCTCTTGCGTTTGATGCGGCCTGGAGCGAGGTGTCGGGCGGTTCGGGTTCTACCACCATAGCCGGTACGGTAGCCACCGCGAGCGTGATGGATAAACCCGAGGTCATCGCGGCTTTTGAACGGGAATACGAGGCCGCCGTGGCTTGGATGCTTGCTGATCCGGAGGAGGCGGGAAGGCTGGTCGAGACTGAGCTTCCTGAATTGGGTTTGAAGGCGGAAGTCATGGCCGCCTCCCTTCAGAGCATTACCTGGAAATATACCCCGGCTGCGGAGGCCAGGGTCGATCTCGAGGCCTTCTACCAGGCGTTGACCGAACTGTCACCCCAGGTTATCGGCGGCACGCTGCCCGACGATGGTTTCTACTACGCCCCATAACAGGCCGCGGGATACCGGAGCGTCACGCGGTTCTGCCCCGCCGGGAAGCCCTCTCAGGGCGGGCGGCGTTGCCGGACCCGGAAGTGCCCTCGGGCCGGGAAGCCTCGAAAGTCCGGGGATTGGTGCCGGGCCGGCGGGTGCCGGTGGATCCCGGGGAGCGGTGACGAGACGTACCAGGCTGCTGTATGTGGGGGCGGGGGTGGTTGCCATGCTGGTGGTTTGGCAACTGCTCTCGCTCACTATGAGTTCGGCCATCATGGCCTCTCCTGCCGATACGGCTGTGGCTTTGGCCCGACTTGCTTGGGGGAGTAAGCTGTGGGTCGAGCTTCTCATCACGCTTAAGCGGCTTGTGGTCGGGCTTGCCGTGGGGGCGGCGGTGGGTTGGGTGCTGGGCGTGGTGGCGGGCGTGCAGCCGCAGGTCCGTTCGTTCTTGGAGCCTGTGCGTTGGGTGACCATGACCGTTCCGGCCGTCATCATCGCCGCGTTGGCCATGTTGTGGTTCGGTTTGGGTGATTTCACCGTGATGTTCATGGTGGCCGTCATTGTCTTCCCGACCATGTACGTAAACACGGTGGCCGGCGTGCTTGCCGTTGATTCCCGGCTGACCGAGATGGGCCGCGTCTATCACTTCTCTCGCCGTCTGTTACTCACCGAGGTCTACCTGCCTGGAATCGCGTCTCCGGTGATGGCGGGGTTGACCCTGGCTACGGGCCTCGCGGTGCGCGCGGCGGTGCTGGCCGAGGTCCTCGGTGCCATGAACGGGATCGGACACGCCTTTTCCAGAGCTATGAGTTATCTCGAGACCCCGGAATTCTTCGCGTGGATCTTGGTTCTGCTGGCTCTGATGGGCGTTATTGAGTTCGGCGTCTTGCGCCCTCTCAAGCGGCGAGTGATGCGTTGGAGAAAGGTGGGCGGATGATCACCTTCTCAAATGTGAGCAAGGCTTTCGATTCGCTCGAAGTCTTGCGCGATTTCTCTCTCCACATCGAGACCGGCCAGATCGTGGGCGTGGTAGGCCCCTCGGGATCGGGCAAGACGACGATTCTTAAACTGATCACCGGCATCCTGCGGCCGGATACGGGCACGGTGACAGTGGCCCAAGGAGTTGTGGGATACGTCTTTCAAGAGCCCCGGTTATTGCCTTGGCGCACGGCTCTCGACAACGTAGCCGCTCCGCTGCGGGCCCAAGGCAAGCGCAAGGCTGAGGCCCGTGAGCTGGCGGCTCACTGGTTGGTACGCGTGGGATTGGGTGGATTTGAGGGCTACCACCCCGCGGAGTTGAGCGGGGGGATGGCCCAGCGGGTTTCGCTCGCCCGGGCGTTCGCCGTGGACCCGCGTATCTTGCTTATGGACGAGCCATTCAGCAATGTTGATGCGGCTCTGAAGGGGTCGCTGATGGACACTCTGGAGAGCATTATCAAGGAGCGTAGGCCCACTGTTGTGTACGTGACTCACGAACTCCCGGAGGCACTCCGCCTGGCTGAGAGAATCATCGAGATCACACCGGACCATGGCTTCCGCGAGGTGGAGTTGAGCGATCGCGCAGTGGTCGCCCGGGAGTGGATAGGGCGGACCCTGGGTAGCCTGGATGGCTGATACCGGATACCGGCCGCCGCGCCGGCCGGTATCCGCGTAAATCGTTCACCGTGCCAAGATTCAACCTCCGTTGTAGAGACCGCTGGACTCTCCACTCCTACCATTTCGTCTACAAGCAACTGGCGAATGGCAACCTCGCGATCACAAGGAGGAGTTATGTTTGAGAAGCAAGTGTGGATGCAACGGGCGGGAGAGTATCCGCAGACCGACCGCGAGTACTTCGCGCTTCTGGCCCGGGCGGTGTTCTCCGCCGGGCTTGGTCCTAAGGTGGTCGAATCAAGGTGGAAGGAGATGGGCGCTGCGTTCCACGGTTTCGACCCGGCCAAAGTTGAGCAGATGACCGAGGCCGATGTGACCCGGCTGCTGAGCGACCCGGCCGTTATCCGCAACCGCCGGAAGATCACGGCCGTCGTTAGCAACGCTCATAGATTTCTCGAACTGACAGGTGAGCATCCCTCCTTTCACGCGTACCTGACCGGGCTGGGTGCGAATGAAGATCTGGAGGCCGTCGCCGAAGAGCTGGCACAGACCTTCACTCATCTTGGCAGGACTTCAGCACTGTTCTTTCTTTTTAGTGCGGGCTGGCGGCCTCAGGAGACCGCTGCTGCCTAGCAGGATGTTTGCCGGATTACACATCTATCTGGGTCGTGATCTCATGACCGGGGCGCATCTGGGTTTGACGGCAGGCCGAAACGGTTAGAACGAGGCTGTGGGTAGCAAGGGATCCGTTGAGAGCGTAGCGACCCCGGCCGGGTCTGGTACCGGTCGGACCGTCCAGCCGGCCCGTACGAAAGGGGGGGCTCTATGGACCCGGCGATTCTTCGTGAGTACGAGATCAAGCTCAATACTTGGCTTGCGCAGGGATATCAGATTCTTGCCGACGATGTCGACGGAGAGTTGCGTTTGACTGTGCTCTTCGTTGCCCGGGACGGAGCAGTGGGAAGCGAGCGCGAACAGGAGTACTGGCCGATGACCGGGGAGATTGTACAGATGCTTGCCGGCAACGGCGTTTCGATATCCAAAGCACTGGCTGGTCCTAGATCTTGGGCGGGGCCTCATCC
>CAZOJR010000020.1:0-3830 GCA_964580165.1 uncultured Gaiellales bacterium | reverse complement strand
AAGAGCGTTAGGCGTTGCTTCCGTCGAGCGCTGTCACCGCCGAGAAGTTGTCATGGCATGACGCCGTCATTGTTGGTCAGATGCAGGCTATATGTGATGGTGCCGCTGGGTGCGAGCGCAAGCGGTCAAGACTTGCTCAGGATGGTATCTTCTCTCTGTACGTTTTGTGTTTGTTGGGTTGTACCGGACCGCGCGGGTGTTGGGGGTCATCGTAGCGGCTGGTGTTCCCATGAAAAGTAGGAAAGGAGATCCCCCTTGTCTCGAGATGTTGTGATCCTCAGCATGGCTCGTACGCCCGTGGGACGCTATCTTGGCGCCCTGGCCGACATCCCTGCACGAAAGCTTGGTGCCATCGCGATCGCGGAGGCAATCAAGCGGGCCGGTATCGAGGCGTCAGAAGTCGATGAAGTCATCATGGGCAATGTGCTCACAGCCGGTCAGGGCCAGAACCCCGCCCGGCAGGCTATGCTGGCCGCCGGTATGCCTCAAGAGATCCCGGCCTTTACGATAAACCATGTATGTGGCTCGGGTATGAAGGCGGTGCACGAGGCGGCTCGGGCCATCCAGTGCGGTGACGCCGATCTTCTCGTGGCTGGCGGCATGGAAAACATGAGCATAGCCCCGTATCTCATTCCGAAAGCCCGGCAGGGCTACCGGATGGGTGACGGTGTCCTCCAGGACGAGATGGTCCTAGATGGTCTCTGGTGCGCGTTGGGCAACTACCATATGGGCCTCACGGCTGAGAACGTGGCCGAAAAGTACGGTATTACCCGTGAAGTGCAAGACCAGATCGGCTATGACAGCCAGCGCAAGGCTATTGCCGCCATCGCGGCTGGCAAGTTCAAGGCCGAGATTGTCCCGGTCGAGATACCGCAGCGCAAGGGTGATCCGCTTATCTTTGACACCGATGAGCATCCCCGGGCGGAGACAACCCTGGAGGGTCTTGCTAAGCTCAAGCCGGCCTTCAAGAAGGACGGCACCGTGACGGCCGGCAACGCTTCGGGTATCAACGACGCCGCTGGTGCGTTCGTGGTGGCTTCGAGCGAATGGGCTGAGAAGAAAGGTATCAAGCCCTTGGCGACGCTGGTTGCCTACGCTTCTGCCGCTCTCGACCCCGCGTATATGGGCATGGGCCCCTACTATGCGACTAGGAAGATCCTTGCCAAGTCCGGCATGACCCTCGACCAGCTTGATGTCATCGAGGCCAACGAAGCCTTCGCGGCCCAAGCTGGCGCCGTGGCTCAAGAATTGGGTCTCGACATGAGCAAGGTCAACCTCTATGGTGGCGCCATTGCTCTCGGGCATCCCATCGGTGCTTCGGGCGCCCGTATCCTCATGACCCTCATCTCTGCGCTCAAGCAAGAGGGTGGTACGTACGGTCTGGCCACGATGTGCATCGGTGGCGGCCAAGGCATCGCGAGTATTGTCAAGGTCTGAAGCCAAGCGGGAAGACAGGAGAAGGACGTGAGAGACCGCATAGAAAAAGCACTGGACCTCATCCGGCCGGCTCTGCAGAACGACGGCGGCAACGTCGAGTTGGTTGACGTTGATGAGGCCGCCGGTATTGTGAAGCTCAAGCTGGTCGGTGCCTGCGGTAGCTGCCCCATGTCGCAGATGACGCTGCGCATGGGAGTTGAGCGGGTACTGAAGGAAGAGATACCTGAGATCGTCGAGGTGCAGGCGGTCTGACGCGTTCGCGTGGACCGTCCAGCGCCGAAGCGCAAATGGTCTAGGACTTGAGCTTGGACAGGTAGCCGGTCGACCGGTCGATCTCGTCCTTGAGAGAGTTCAACTCTTTGGTCGTGGCCGAAACGCTCTGGAGCGTTTCGGCCACGACTTTCTGTCTCTTCTGCAGGTCCCGGACACGGGGCTCCAAGGCCTGAACGCGCCGCACAATGTTCTCGAGGTCCTTCTTGGAATCGATTCCAGCCTTCTTTGCCGCTATGGCGACGCGATATCCCTGGTAGCCGAGAACGGCCAGCCCCGCGATACCGAGGGCGCAGCCCAAGCAGATCAGAACGATCATTATTATCGTTGCGGGCGTCATGCGCTCACTCTACCAGACCGCGGGCGCTCCGGTCCTTGGTTGTAGCTCAAAGCGGCGTATGGCCGCCAGGTTGTTTCTCTCGCTGAGGCGGGAGATGCTGACGACGTCACCGGTGCGCGGGGCATGGATGAAGAGATCGTCTCCAATGTATATTCCGACGTGGTGCACGGGAAAGCCGAAGGCCACCAGGTCTCCTGCCTTGATGTCTTCGAGACTGACGGGGGTGCCCATCTGAGCTTGATAGCCGGAGTAGTGAGGCAGGCTGACCCCGTGCTGCGCATAGACGAACTGGGTGAACCCGGAGCAGTCAAAACCTGTAGACGGCCGGTCTCCCGCCCACACATACGGAATTCCGATGTAATAGGCGGCCGTCTCGAGGAACTGATTGAGGATCTCGCTGTCGGTCTCTGGCAGGGGGCCGTTGTAGATCTGGCCGCCGTTCAAAAGCGCCGTTAGCGCGTTCTGCAGCCTGGTTTGCTCCTCTTCTTGGCGCGCACGCTCAGCCTCGATGATGTTACTGATCTCGGTATCGATACCGGCTAAAGCGGCTTCACGCTCGGACAGTGCCGCTTGGATCTCATCTCTCTGGTCGTCGACCTGGCGGCGAATGGCCAGTTGTTCACGCTTGGTCCGGTCGATCTGAGCAAGAAGCGTGTTCAGCCTCTCGGTGCTTTGCACGAGGTTTTCGACTATCCGTTCATCCTGATCTGCCAGAGTGGCCGCTACGCGGACGCGGTTGACGAAGTCTTCTATTCCGCGGGAGGAGACGAGTAGTTCGAGTAGTTCATTCCCACGCCCCCCGGTCTTGTAGAGGGCGCACAGCCGGTCCTCGACTTTCTTGATCCGGTAAGCGTGATCTAGCTGCGCCTCCTGGAGTTCCCGGCGGAGGGTGGCCATCTGGACGTTTATTTCGTCCAGTTGTACCTGTAACTCGTTATAGGTCTCGGAGTATTTTTCCAGCTCGGTGTCGAGGGCGTCGATCTCAGCCTGGACGTAACCGGCCTGAACGGTCAGATCGTCAACCTGCGTCTTCGCCTCGCCGTAGAGACGGAGGGAGTCGAAATCGGTAGGGATGGCCTCGACGGAACTGAGATTGGGACTTAAGCCGATGCCTAACAAGATCGCGCCGGTCAAGAGAACGACGGCGACGGCGACTAAGGCCGCTGCCATGAGGGGAGCATTCTGTAGCCCTCTGCGGCGGCGGCTCGTACGCGGAGTGCCCGACGGTACCGCGGGAAACTCATCACGGCGGCATGCACCGGATTCAGCGGCGGGAAGCGAGGGTCTGCTGCGGGCCCATATGCAAAGCATCAGTGCGCGTAGGATCCTTCGGTTGTCTGGCCGGTCAAGTTATTATCGGCAGCACGGGGCGATAGCTTGCGCATTTCAGCGACCTGCGCGTTTGCTCGTCAGCGATGTGATGTCGCGGTGCCATGTACTGTCTGCCCCAAGATGCCTGTTTGTGTGTAGTGGGCAAGATGGATTCTATCGCGCGAGGGTGGTGAAGGGATAGGCCTAAGGTTGGATGCTGGCGAGGCACTGGTCGTGAGGCTGTTGCTGGAGAGTCTGGTATGCGCAGACTTGGTGGAGGATCGGCGCTGATGGCATAGACATGACTGAGGCATGACTGGACACAGATACGAACGGCGTGAGCCGATACGAGCCGGCGTGAAAGCTTGCGCAGAAGTGATTCCCGAGGTGTTCCCGAAGACTCCCTCAACAGAGTTGCCGAGGTATCGGTCTCGCGCGAAAATATGCCTATGCTATACTGAGCAACTCGAAC
>CAZOJR010000019.1:7417-15173 GCA_964580165.1 uncultured Gaiellales bacterium | reverse complement strand
GATGGAAGAATCCTTCTCGATATAGGTATCCGTAGCCGGCAGATAGGCCTCGGGCTGGTAATAATCGTAATACGAGACAAAATACTCCACGGCGTTGTCCGGGAAAAACTCCCGAAACTCATTGCAAAGCTGAGCGGCCAGGGTCTTGTTGGGGGCCATGACCAGAGCCGGCTTACCCGCCCGCGCGATGATATTAGCCATAGTGAAGGTCTTGCCCGAGCCCGTGACCCCCAGAAGTGTCTGAAACCGGTCGCCCCGCTCCACGCCATCAACCAAGCGAGACACCGCCTGCGGCTGATCGCCCTGCAACTGATAATCGGCCCGCACCAGAAACTGGTTCACGCCAAGTCTCCTATCGTGGCGAAGGCTTCCGGGTAGATGCGGGAATACAGTTCTCGATAATGCTCCACCCGCTCGACGAACGCTCTGGTCTCCGGATAGGGGATGTCGGTAAGCTCGAACTCCTCCTCCCCCCCGGCTGCCTCGACCCATTCTCCGACCACACCCTGGCCGGCGTTGTACGCGGCAAGAGCGGGCCTGATCTCGCCGCCGAAGCTACCGGTGAGAAATTCCAGATAGCACGTTCCCAACTCGAGATTGTCGGCAGGATCCGTCAGTTCCGGCTCAGGGCTACCCTGCCAGCTACCTAGACTCGTAACCCATTCCGCCGTATCGGGCATGAGCTGCATGAGCCCCACCGCTCCAGCCGGAGATAACGCCGCCGGATCGTATCCGCTCTCGGCTTTCACCACGGCAGCCACCAAGAACGGGTCGAGCCCATATCGTTCGGCCACATGGGCGATGATTTCCCGGTAGTGGAGAGGGTAGATCCGCTCCGATACGGCCGGCACCACCGTCCGTCCGGTGGCAATCAACACCACCAGCGCCACCATTCCCACTAGAACAACCAGCGCGGCAAGCCGCGTTAACCCGCGCCGCCGGTTGCTATTGGGAGTTCGCGGACGGTTGTTCAAAGCTTGCGAGCGGTCGTAGCGAGCCGGCGGTCGTCCGCGACCCGGCTCATCAGGCAGCCCACTCGTCGACCCATCTGCCAACCCGCTCGCCCCCTTCGCCTCTCTCACCAGCAGCCCAAGAGCAGTGTTTGGGCCCGTTCGTACGCCTGGCCGACAAACTCCCGCAGGTCATTGAGACTACCATCATTGACGAAGACCAGATTACTCCCGGCCGTCCTGAGTTCCTCGGAGGCCTGTAACTGCTCGAACTCTGAAAACTGCTCGATATCGAAATTGTGGATCGAGCGGCGGCGGCGATTCTCGCTCCCGGCTTCCACCGTCACGATTAAATCGAACATATCTTCGTAGCCTGCTTCGAACAGCAACGGCACCTCGCACACCACCACCGTCCCCGGCGATGCGGACCGGATCCGACGCCGGATCGTATCCGCCACCCGAGGATGTGTGAAGCCCTCCAGCCAAGCCAGCTCATCAGGCCGCCCCCGCACTGCTTCCGCCAGACGGGCCCTATCTACCACCCCCTGTCCGTTGAGAACATTCGGGCCGAAACGAGCTGCCACAATCGCGGATGAACCGGATTGTGAGTAGAGATCGTGTACCACTTGGTCGGCAGATACCGTCAGCGCTCCCAGTTCTTTGAACATGGCCAGAGCTGTGCTCTTGCCCGCGCCGATTCCCCCGGTGAGGCCCACAGCCACAACGTCCCGTCGTTCATGGCTCATTCATTCGCCTCCGGAAAAACGGGGAGCGCCCTGAGGCGCTCCCGTACCATGCCAAATCGTCAGATCATTCAGTCCGTGACGCCGGCCTTTTCCTCTCCCTCGGCCGGCTCAGTCGCCTCGAGGTCCAAGGCCTCAGGTTCAGCTTCTTCTGGTTCCGAAGCTTCACCGGCATCAGCCTCAGATTCGACAGCCGCCTCAGCAACCGGCATAGAATCTGCTTCCACTGCCACCTCGACCGCCTCTTCTTCAGAAGCGACATCCTCAACGGCCTCCGCTTCGCCCGCCTGTACCTCTTCGCTGGCGACGGCTTCGGCATCTTCGCCAGGATACCCCTCAACTTCTTCTTCGCCGGCCTCTTCGGCCAGCGCATCCTCATGGATGCGGTACTCCGGCTCGAGGCGCTTCAGGCTCAGCGACAAGCGGCGCCGCTCGGGATCGATCTCGATAATCTTGACATTGACTTCCTGTCCGGGACGCACGATCTCGACAGGATCCTCTACGTGGTGTTGAGCCAGCTCGGAGATATGGATGAGACCTTCCACACCCTCCTCGATCTCCACGAAAGCCCCGAATGATACGAGTTTGGTAACCCGCCCGTGCACGATTTCGTTGACCTGGCGATTCTCGAAAACCTGTTGCCAGGGATCCTTCTGAGTCTGCTTGAGACCCAGAGAGATGCGCTGCCGATCCCGGTCGATATCGAGTACCCTCACTTCCACCTTCTGCCCAATGTTCAGGACTTCCGAAGGATGGTTCACGTGGCTCCACGAGAGCTCGGAAATATGGATGAGACCATCAATGCCATCCAGATCGACAAAGGCACCAAAATCAACGATATTGGAGATAGTTCCGGAAACAAGGTCGCCCACGTTCATCCGGTCGAGGATCTGCTCACGCGCTCCCCGGCGCTCTTCCTCCAAGACGGCGCGACGGCTCAGAACCACGTTGTTGCGGAAGCGGTTGAGCTCAATGACGCGGCATTCAAGGGATTGACCCAAGAACTCGTCGAGTTCGGCAACCCGGCGAATATCGACCAAGGAAGCAGGCAGGAAACCGCGCACCCCCAGATCGAGGATAAGACCACCCTTGACCACCTCGATGACATTGCCCGTGACGGGAGTACCATCCTCGGCCGCCTTCTCGATGCGCTGCCAGGCACGTTCGAATCGGGCCCGCTTTCGCGACAGGATCAACCTGCCGTCGGCGTCTTCCTTGGTAAGAACCAGGGCGTCGACCACATCGCCGACTGCCACCTCTTCCGAGGGATCAACCGACTTTCTGATGGACAATTCATTCGCAGGGACGACACCTTCGCTCTTGTAGCCGATGTCGACAAGAACCTCGTCCTTGTCGACCCGGACCACGGTCCCGGTGACAATGTCCCCCTCTTCGAAACTCATGATCGTGGCGTCGTAGTTGGGAATCATCTTCCCATCCACCTCGATCATCAGTTCCTGCCCGCCCTGTAGTGTTTGTGCCTCTTCGATGGCCGGTTGGATATCGTCGGTCTGTTGGTCTGACATGTAGTTTCTGTTTCCTTCCCAAAGGAACGCGTAAGCCCCGCCCTCACGCGGCGCATGTGGCGGTAGTATACCTAGGCGTCAAAGAAAAGCAAACACTATGTGGTAGTTTCTGAGGGCTATTTTGCAGAAGCCCAGTCGAATCCAATTCCCGTATCGACACCCAACGGAGGTTCCATCGGATAGGCCCTCACCATCTCCTGCTCCATGGCGCACCGCACCTCCTCAGCTTCAGGTTCCGGGGCCTCGAAGACAAGCTCATCGTGCACCTGCAACACTAGGCGCGACCTCGGAAAGCTCTCCGCCAGTCGTTTGTGGCAGCCGACCATGGCGACCTTGATGATATCGGCCGCACTACCCTGGATAACCGAGTTCACAGCCAATCTCTCCCCCAGAGACCGCTCCTGAAAGTTGCCGGAAGCAAGCTCAGGAATCGGCCGGCACCGGCCAAAGATCGTGGACACAAAGCCCTGGCGCCTGGCCAGATCGATAGTCTGCTCGATGAACTCCTTCACCTTCGGTAGACGCTGAAAGTAGCGCTCAATGTACGCCGCGGCTTCCTCCCGGCCGATGCCCAGATTCTGGCTCAGACCGAAGGCGGAGATTCCATACATGATGCCGAAGTTGACCGCCTTCGCGTAGCGTCGGTGGGTCGAGTCGACCTCGTCCTCGGAGAGGCCAAAGACCTCCGCGGCGGTACGCGCGTGGATGTCCTCACCTCGGGAGAAGGACTCAAGCATTGTGGGCTCGCCGGAGAGATGAGCCATGATACGAAGCTCGATCTGGGAGTAATCGGCGACCACCAGAACATTGTCCGGCTCTGCGGTGAAGCATTCACGTATCCGGGCACCTAGCGCAGTACGCACTGGAACATTCTGCAGGTTGGGTTCACTGGAAGAGAGCCGTCCCGTAGCGGCCACCGTCTGGTTAAAGGTCGAGTGCAACCGCCCGGTCTCTGAATTCACAGCCTGGGGCAAGGCTAGTAGATAAGTGGACATGAGCTTCGAGAATTCCCGGTGGTTGAGAAGAAGCTCTACGATCGGATGGCTTTCCCGGAGGGTCTCCAGCGTTCTGGCGTCTGTCGAATACCCGGTCTTGGTCTTGCGTTGCCGGGCCAGACCCAGGCGATCGAACAGTATCCGGCCCAGTTGTTGAGGAGAACCCAGATTGAACTCCTCGCCGGCCAAGTCATAGATTCGGGATTCCAGTTCATCCAGTTGGTCCTGAATCTTTCCGGCAATCTCGCCCAGCCTGTAGCAGTCCAGGCGAACGCCGGCGCGTTCCATGGCTATCAGTACCGTGGTCGTAGGCAACTCGATGTTACAGAACAGATCCCACATGCCCTGCTCTCTCAGAACGTGCTCCTGCCGGGCGGCCAAAGGGACCACGGCGGCAGAGGTAAGAGCGGCCACCGGCATATCTGTCTGTGAAAGAACCGGCGTGGGCGCGTCCGGAGAATGAGGGGCTGCGGGGCTCGCCCTTCCGGCCGCGAACGCCGGAAGGGCGAGCCCCGCCTCACGGACGATGTCTTCCAGCGGGTAGTCGCGTCGCCCGGGAGCCAGCAGATACGCGGCCAGATAGGTGTCGTGCCCCACTTGGTCCAACAGTTCATGCAGAGCCGCACCCGACTTGAAGTCGTGACATACACGGTGCCCCCTCGCCAGCAAGGGCTTCAGAGCCTGCGCTTTTCCCGCCGCGTCATCGATTCTGACGACCATGTATCCTCCATAGTCATCGAGCAGGGCATCCGATCCGGCCTGGGCAAGCCAAAGCGCCTGCCCTCCTTCTTCCACCGCCAGACCTATCGTTCTCGTCCAGTCGAAGAGATTCTCAAGTGCCTCCACCTCGCCAGGCGCATTCCGGACGCTCAAGAATCCGGTCGAGACCGGTGCTGTGCCAACTTCTTCTCCAGTATTTGGCAGCAGGGGCTCCACTCGCTCCAGCAGTGTGCTGAACTCGAAACGCGAAAACAGTTCCTCAAGCTTCTCCCGTTGCGGCTGATGAGAGTGCACCTCGGCTGCATCGATATCGACCGGCGCGTCGTGTTCGAGAGAAGCAAGCTTCTTCGACAGCAGCGCCAGATCGCTATGCTCGCGCAGCAATTCCCGCCGTTTGGTTCCGCTCACATCATCGACGTGTGCAAGAACGTCTTCAAGCCGGCCAAACCGGCACAGCAGTTGCGCGGCCGTCTTCTCCCCGATTCCGGGAACTCCGGGGATGTTGTCGGAGGTGTCACCTTTCAAACCGATCAGGTCGGGAATCAGCCGGGGTGGAACGCCGAATCGCTCCTCCACCGCTGCCGGGTCGTATATCTTGACCTCGGTCATTCCGCGGGTATTGACCATAATGCTGACGTGGTCACCGGCCAGTTGCAGCGCGTCCCGGTCACCCGTCACAATAACCGTCTCGCGGCCCCGGCGACCGGCCTGGCGGGCCAGAGTGGCCAGAATGTCGTCGGCCTCATAACCGGGAACAGCAAGATTGATGAAGCCAAAAGCCGAGCTGAACTCCGTGAAGTAGGGCCACTGCTCCGACAGGAGATCGGGCATCGGTTTTCTCTGAGCCTTGTATTCCTCGAACTCCGCGTGCCTGAACGTCTTCTCCCTGGAATCCCAGGCCACTATGACCGACGCGGGATGATGCTCGGTAAGAATCTTGACCATCATCAGGCAGAAGCCGTAAAGCGCATTGGTGGGAAATCCACCCGAAGTAGCAATGCTATCGGGCAGAGCGTAAAAAGCCCGGTAGGCTACATTGTTCCCATCGATGAGAAACAGCAGACCCTCCCGGTCATCGGGCTTAGCACCGGTAGATCCCATTCTCGTGCCCTCCTTTCGCCGGATGCGCGCAGACCGGCGATCTAGAGGATCTCGAGGTATCGTTCTACTTCCCAGGAGGTCACAAGAGCGCGGTAGGCATCCCATTCCGCCCGCTTGTTGCGGATCAGATACTGGAAGATGTGCTCACCCAGAGTCTCCCGCATGAAATCCGAATTCTCGAATGCCACTATTGCCCCCTCGATGTCGCCGGGGAGTGATTGAATGCCAGCGCCAACACGCTCTTCCGATGACATCTCGTAGATATTGTCTGTAGCCTCAGGTGGCAACTCCAAGCCCAACTCGATGCCCCGCAGACCGGCAGCCAGCATCACCGCAAAAGCCAGGTAGGGGTTGGCGGCCGGGTCGGGGTTGCGCATTTCAATCCTGGTCGCCTGTTCTTTGCCCGGCTTGTACATCGGCACTCTGACCAATGCCGAACGATTGCGACGAGCCCAGCAACAATAAATGGGGGCTTCGTAACCGGGCACCAGGCGTTTGTATGAATTGACCCACTGGTTGGTAACCAGACACATCTCTGGAGCGTGATGCAGCAAGCCGGCCGCATAAGCCTTGCAGACAGATGACATGTGACACGCGTCGCGTGGGTCGAAAAAGGCGTTGCGGTCACCCTCGAACAACGACTGGTGCACGTGCATGCCCGAACCGGCTTCACCGAACATAGGCTTGGGCATGAAGGTGGCATGAATACCGTTGGCGTTGGCTACTTCTTTGACCAAAAGGCGATATGTCATCACCGAATCGGCCATGGTCAAGGCGTCTTTGTATCGCAGGTCGATCTCGTGCTGAGAAGGCCCGCACTCGTGATGCGCATACTCGACCTCGATGCCGACCTCTTCCAGAGCGGTAACGGTCTCGCGGCGAACGCTGGTAGAGACATCCAGAGAGGTCAGGTCGAAGTAACCCCCCCGGTCGAGAACCTCTGTGTGAGCGCTGTCTTTGAAGTAGAAGAACTCCAACTCGGGTCCGACATACATCGTGTAGCCCATGCCGGCCGCCTTCGCCAGAACCCGCTTGAGCGCGTAGCGAGGATCACCATCATAGGGCCGGCCGTCCGGTTGAACGATGTCGCAAAAGATGCGGGCTGTACGTCCGGTCTCCGGCATCGACGGCAGGATCGCGAATGTGGATGGATCAGGCATCGCCACCATGTCGGATTCCTGGACCCTCGCGAAACCCTCGATCGACGAGCCGTCGAATCCCATCCCTTCCTCAAGCGCGGCTTCGAGCTCCCTGCGGGTCATGGCCAAGCTCTTGAGAAAACCGAGCACATCCGTAAACCAGAGGCGGATGAACCTGATGTCGTTCTCTTCGACCCTGCGGATGACATCATCCTTGGTTAGAGTGGCAGGCACAGTGCTCCTCCTTGTAGTCTCTCATCCCCCCAAGACTAGCACCGGCGGGAGGGCAATAACGAACACAGCGGGATCGGACAAGAAGACGGAACGTACCGAAACGCTTCACGCAGGCAACAGCCCACACCAACGCGGGTCAGCCGACCCGCGTCTCCGATCCGGTTTCCGACACGTCGTAGCCACCCAAAGCCAACACTGCTTCTTTGAACGCATTTGACACAACGATACGGCGTAGCACTCTGAGTGGAGGCGTATCCCAGATCTCAGCAGGGATCACGAGATCGTACCTTTCGTTACCCACGGGGACGAAGCCCAGATCATACGAGCTGGCGGCCGCACTGATACCGA
>CAZOJR010000019.1:0-7407 GCA_964580165.1 uncultured Gaiellales bacterium | reverse complement strand
CCAGTCCTACGGTCGCCCTGCCCTCAGAGACCGCCCGGGCCACTCCCAGATGGGTGGATTCCTCATACTCGTAGCCCACGATGTCATCAGAAGACACCCCAGCCGCTTTGAGCTGGACGTCCAGCCACACTCTGGTTCCCGAGCCGGGCTGGCGGTTGACAAAGACGACACCCGGCCGAATCAAATCGGAGATCGAACTCATTTTTTCCGGATTGCCGTGAGGCACAATCAATCCCTGGACACGCTGAACCAGGTTGAACAGCACCACCTGTCGATTCGGTAGCACACGCTCCACGAACGCCACATTGTAGGTGCCGGTAGCTTCGTCCCACAGGTGCGAACCGGCAAGGTCGGCCTCGCTGCGGGCCACCGCCATAAGACCTCCCAGGCTCCCGATGAAGACAGTATTCAGCTCAACTACCGGCTTATCCTCGCTCAAAAACCGTGCCAGCAACTCCACCGACAAGTCGTGACTGCCCGAGAACTGGATCCGCATGAGTTTGCCAGAACCCACTGCCGGCTTGTCGCTGCGCGATAAGTCTTTGCTGTCAGGAGATGGCTGGCGACGCATCTCTTCCCATCTGGCAATGGCTGCCGCGAGAGCGGCCTCGGCGTGAGCGGGACTATGTCCCTCTTTCATCGCCTCCAGCAGATAGGTTTCGGCTCGGTTGACGAGATCGGCCCACAACCATCCGGCCGGCCTCGACTCCCCAAACGCCGGCGGCTGTGAGGCTACGCGCGTTCCTCCGCCCCGATGGCCCGTTACCAATCCCTCTTGCATGAGCAGCGAGTAAGCCCTGCTGACCGTATTGGGCGTGCACCGCCAGTGCTTGGCCATATCCCGGACTGAAGGAAGACGGTCACCAGGGTGTAGTTCACCACAAATGATGAGGCGCCGCACTGCCTCGGCTATATCAACGTATACGAAGCCCTGGCCTGCAGCCATACAAGGCCCACCCCCTCTGTTACATCAGGCTATTTCTCTGTCGTAGCTCCCGTCGAAGACTCATCGGGCACACCGGCCTCTCTCTCGGAACCGGCATCTCCCTCGGAAGAGAAAACGTTCTTGACACTGGTACTCTCCCGAATCTCCTTGACCGTTGTCTTCAGCTCATTCACCCCTGTGGCCTCGCGCACCTCAGACACGGCCGACTTGAAGTCGTCGACGCCGGCTGCCTCTCGCACCTCGGCAACGGTTGACTTCACTTCTTCCTTGCCGTCCTTGAGTCCCCTCTTGAACCCTCTTATCGACTTTCCGAGAGATGCCCCTAACTCCGGAAGTTTCTTCGGCCCGAAGATGATTATGGCCAGCACCAAGACTATTGCAATTTCCCAACCGCCGATGTTGGGCATCGATCATCCCTCTTTCCGGTAATACCGGGCCGGGTCCGAAGACTCTCCCGCATATCCTGATCTTTCAGATTGCTACCATATCTCAGCCGGCAGTCTCGTGGCCATCGCCCACCGCTTCCGGCGATGGCTCTCCACTCCCGGCCCAGCGCACTCTTCGCTGTAGTGGAAACAACATGAAGTTCGTCTTCCGCAACACCCAGCCATAGATGCCGGCCGGACTCCACACGGTGACAACGATCGCCAGAATACCAAGCGCAATGAAGTACCAGGTTCCGTACTGGCTGGTCGTCTCTCGTAACACATAGAAGATGACCGTTCCTATGATCGGACCCTCAATCGTCCCGATCCCTCCGATAACGGCAATGAAAATAAGATACGCGGTCCAGTTGATGCTGAAGGCCGACCCGGGATGAACCCGCAATGTGTACATCGCCTGGATGGCCCCAACCAGGGCGCACCCGGCTCCTGCGATCAGATAGGTGTAGAGCTTGGAACGCCAGAGATTCACTCCACAACTCTCCGCCGCCAAGTCATTGTCGCGCATCGCTTTCAGCGCCAACCCCGTCCGGGACCGCAGCAAGAGATAGACCACGGCAATGGCGATGATCACTCCCGCAAGCGCCCACCAATAGACGCGGGAATACCAGCCATTGTCACCCAACTCCTGCACCAGTTCGGTGGTCGCTTGTATGTTGATTCCCGAGTTACCACCGGCTCGTTTGATATTGGCCACGATCAGACGGAGGATCTCGGCGATAACCCAGGTCCCAATGGCGAGATAGCCACCCTTGAGTCTGAAAACCAGGGCCGCCGCCGGCAGAGCGATAATGGCACCACCGATCGCAGCAAAGACAACACCAGCGAATGGGCTGATGCCCAGGATGTCCGAGAATAGCCACAGAGTATATGCGCCAATGCCTATGAAGCCCTGTTGTCCCGCCGAGATGAGGCCGGCATAGCCCAGCATCAGGTTCCACAGTTGGGCGAGGGCCAGATAGCAGAAGAAGTCGATCAGCCTGCGTGTCCACTCCGTTATCCCAAAAAGTGGAAACACTGCCAGTATGATCAGTAAAACGATTCCAAAACCAAAGATGAGAAGATTCAGTTTGCTGGCAACCGAGACCGAGTACCGCCGGCCGTCGTTTGTGACTGCGGACGTCGTAGTTCTCATGCCGTCACCGTCTTTGCGAGGAAGCCCTGCGGTCTCAAGGCCAGGATAACCACGAAGACAACGTGGCCGCAGAGAATCGACCAAGCCGGCCCAAAGGCGAAGGATCCGAGCAGTTGCGCCACACCCAAGATGATACCGCCGAGTAGCGTGCCCCAACTCGAACCCATGCCCCCGATGATGACAGCCTCGAATGCAAAGATGAGCCGGTCGCTACCGAGCATGGGGGTAAACGTAGTCCGGATTCCATACATCACGCCACCGATAGCGGCGATGAGAAGAGCCACCCCCATGGCCACACCCCACACGTGTTTGGTGTTGACACCCATGAGCCGGGCGGCCTCTTGATCGTCCGATACCGCTCTGAACGCACGGCCCATCTTGGTACGCCCCATGTAGAGCTGGAGAGCCGCTATGACAACAACGGCCAGTATGAAAATGATGATAGACAGCCAACCGATGGCCAACTGATCGGTTATGGTGATGCTCATGCTGTCGAGTTTCCCGACTTGGAGACGCTGTGAGTTGGGAGTGAAAGCTTCCTGGAGGGCGTTCATGATCACTATCGACATCCCGAAGGTTACGATCACACCCTGAACGTCGCCTTTCTGGACCACGAAATTGAGCAGTCCTCTCTGGAGAACGTACCCAACCACGAACATAACGACCATGATGATCGGGATGGCGTAGAGCGGGTTGAAGCGTTGTACTCCTGTGCCGACAATGATAAGGCCGATATAGGCGGGAAGTACCGTTAAGTCGCCGTGAGCAAGGTTGACGAGCCTCATTGTGCCAAACACCAGGGAGAGCCCTACGGCGAACAGAGCGAAGAGTCCCCCCAGAAGAATGCCTTGAATAATCGCGCTGAGCCATTCCATGACTACACCCCGAAGTAGGCGGCCGTTATCTGTTCGCTCGCAAGTTCACTTGGAACCCCTTGAAGGGCTATCCGGCCCTCAAGAAAGCAGGCCACGTGGGTGGCCACAGTGAGCACATGCTGCACGTCTTGTTCCACCACCAGAATGGTGCAACCGTTCTCGAGCAGGATGGGGAATGCCTCGTAGATCCTCTTGATGATCACCGGGGCCAAGCCCAACGATACCTCGTCCATAAGGACCAGCCGGGGATTGGCCATTAGCGCCCGGCCGATGGCCAGAGCCTGCTGTTCACCTCCGGAAAGCCCCGATGCCTGCCGCTTTCGGAGAGGTTGTAATAATGGGAATAACTCGTAGATGACATCAGCGGTCCAGGGGCCCCTGCGATTCCGATACGCCCCCATCAGCAGGTTCTCGTGAACCGTCAGACTCGGGAACACCCGGCGTCCTTCGGGCACCGACGAAATGCCCAATTCCACCCGCTTGTGCGGAGGCGTGTGATCGATCGGCTGGCCGTCGAACAGTACGTGGCCCCGCCGGGGCGCAAGCACCCCAGCCACCGTCTTGAGCATAGTGCTCTTGCCGGCGCCGTTTGCTCCGATGCAGGCGAAGATCTCTCCCTCGTCGACCTTGATGTTGATGTCATAAAGCGCCTGGAAATCCTCATAGTAGACGCTGACATCCTCCAACTCGAGCAGGCTCATGCCGGCGTCCCTCCCATGTAGCAGGCCTGGACCTCCTGGCTGTTCATGACCTCATGCGGCTCTCCCTCGCAAAGTTTCTGGCCGAAATTGATGACCACTATGCGATCGACCACGGCTAGGAGAGCGTGCACGATATGCTCGATCCAGACGATGGTAATCCCAGTCTGGCGGAGCTTCTTGACCTCTTCGATCAACTCCTCCACTTCCGCTTGGGTCAACCCACCGGCAATCTCGTCGAGAAGAAGCAGTCTGGGGTCGGTGGCAAGAGCCCGCGCCAGCTCGAGGCGCTTACGCTCGAGAAGGGTGAGCGACCCGGCCAGAACGTTGATCTTCTTCCCCAACCCTGTCGTTTCCAGCACTTCCATGCAGCGCCGGTACGAAACCCGCTCGGCCATATTGCGGCCGTGGGTAGCTCCCACCAATGTATTCTCAAAGACCGTCATGCCTCCAAAGGGCTTGGGGATCTGAAAGGTCCGGCCGATACCCACGCGGCACCTTTGGTGACGAGGTAGCCCGGTGATGTCTCTACCTTCGAAGACCACCGTGCCGGCATCGGCGTGTACCGCGCCGGTGATCAGATTGAACCAAGTGGTCTTGCCTGCCCCGTTTGGACCTACGACGCCCAGTGCTTCGCCCTCTTTCACACTGATGCTGAGATCATCGATCACCAAGACCCCTCCAAAGGACTTTCGCAGTCCCTGAGTCTCAAGGGCCATTGTCATGCGGGTTCTCCTTCACACTCCATCCGAGCACCCCTTTCGCCTATGAGCCGGGTCGTTGTCCGCAGCTGAAGCGGACAACGACCCGGCCAGGATCGCCTGACGGCAAACGCGCCGGCGCTATGACAGCGCCTGCACCTTGTCTGCTACCGGGATACCGACACCCGGCGCGGCAGCATCAGTCACGACGACGAGTTCGTAGGGGTACTTGGTACCCGTACGCCACTGGCCGCCCACCTGCGGCGTCTTGTAGACATTGGGGTGGATATGGCAAGGGCCAACCTGGAAGGGCGGACCCTCCGGAACCGCTTCGGTGAAGTCGATCTTACCGCCAATGGTCTCCATCTTGGTCGTTTTGACGGCCTCGATGATGGCGTTCTTGTCATCAACGTTCGTGGTCCGCTGCAACACGTCCACAGCCCACTCAAACACGAGGAAGTGCAGAAGTGGCTGAGTCCACTGAGCGTCGCTGTTGCGTTTGGAGAACTCGTCGGCGAACTGCTGGCAGGTTTCGCCCCCGAGCAGTGACGATTTGAACGGGTGGGTCGGAGTCCACCATACTTCGGTCGTCAACCCGTTGCCCACTTCTCCGACCGATGCCACCGAGTCTGGGAACAGGAGCGCTTTGGCGAAGCTCGCGATCTTGGGATTAAAACCCTGTTGCTTGCACTGCGTCCAGAAGTTGGTGAAGTCCGGCGGAATGAAGACCCCGATGGCAAGTTCGCAACCGTCTTTCTTGAAGGCACTGATCTGTGACTGGAAGTTCTCGGTGTTTAGTTGAAAGAGCGACGGTTTGGTCGCCGCGTACCCTGCCTCCTCGAGAGCGGCAGGCCAGGTGCCGTCGTACGCGAGGCCGTCGGCATCGTTCGAGAACATGACGGCAATCTTCTTGTTGGTCTCTATCTGGGCCCACATGTCCAGATAGTTGGCCACCATGTCCTCCAAACCCCAGAAGCAATGGTAGTTCCAGTTGTATGTAACCGAGAAGTCACCCGCTGCGGATCGATCTACATACGGCTGCCACGGGCAGTCGTTGGACAGGCAGGGAATCGCCAATGCTTCGGCCTGGCTGGCCACCGGCACCACCGTGTCCGGCGTCGATGCGGTGAGAATTATGTCGACCTTGTCGTTGTTGATGAGGTCGCCCGTTACAGCCGCCGCCCTCGCGGTATCCGACGTACTGTCTTTGACAATGATCTCTATGGGGTGCTTCAAACCATCGCCACACACTATGCCGTCGCCGATAGCCTCTTTGGCGCGCTCGACACAATACTGATCCGGCACCCCGAAGGAGGCGATACCCCCGGTGAGCGGACTCACAAAGCCCAGCTTGATAGTACGGCCACTGTCGGCCCCGGCCGCAGCACTAGTAGTGGTTGTCTCTTCGTCACCGCCGCAGGCCGCCACCAATCCCCCCAGACCGCCGGCGAGACCAACCGCGGCACCGGCCACGCCGGCCATCTTCAAGAAGTCGCGGCGGCTGACCTCTTTGCCGCCCAACAGACCCTTCTCTTGTTCGTCTTTGGTATTCCTGTCCGTGTCCGCCATGATGCTCCTTTCAGATTATGCACATCTCGATCGAAGCCCCCGGCATCGATCAACCAACTTGCTGCTACCCCTGAGAGTCCAAACTGCCCTACCTCCTCTGCGAGCTTGTCCCACATCAGTTCCGCACAAGCCAGGGCGCAAGCGGTCGAAAGCCTATAGTCATACTAACAACATGTCGGTGGCTCTACTACTACCCAGCTTCATCACCGCCAAACGTGTTTTCACGGCGCCCTGACAGACCTCATCGAGCTCTTTGCCATCAGACCTTCCACATGCCAATATCGCCCACGTTGACGTCTCTCTCACGTACATCTACTGGACCGAATTTCTGGGTGAGATAGCCGGGCTTCTCTATCAAGAGCGTGTACACACCGTCCTTGAGATCCCTCAACCAGAAATCGCCGTAACTGTCGCTGGTCGCTACAGCTGTTTCACCGGTTCCGGTGTTGGTGGCCGTTACAGTGACACCACCGGCACACTCGTCGGCCTCCCGGTCGTAAACCGCTCCAGCGATAAACTTCTTCGGAAGGCCAATGTAATACACCCGAGGCTTAACATGCGCCAATTCCGGCTCCAACGGCTCCGCCCTTGCGATGAGTCTCTTGATGCTGGAATCATCCTCATCACCGAAGACGAAGGCCCCAGTCGGGCAGGCATCTACGCAACGCGGTTCGCTCCAGCCATCATCTAGAAGATGAGCGCAGAACGTGCATTTCTGGGCGATGTTGAGAGCGTCGTTAAAGTAGATAACGTTCTCGTACGGACAGGCGGCTATGCACATCTTGTTGCCACGGCACTTATCGGGATCGATGATCACGATGCCGTCATCGCGCTTGTAGATGGCGTGCGCATTGCAGGCTTCAATGCACGGCGCTTCGTCGCAATGCTGGCAGATACTGTGTTCGTAAGTGACCATGACCTTGGGCACCTGGCCTCTGACGTTGTCGTAAACCCTGTTCCAGAACTGGCCGGTATCGGGCTGAGGTTTGGCGACGGGCGACCAGTCGTTGGCCACGTGCTCATCCTTGCACGCTATCTGG
>CAZOJR010000018.1:6289-15639 GCA_964580165.1 uncultured Gaiellales bacterium | reverse complement strand
CCTCGTATGGGAAGGGAGTGGTGCTTAGGGCCAGCGGCGGACCAAGCATTCTCAAGGAACTCTCCAACGAGCAACTGGCTCTCGACATAGAGGACGCAGTGCGGTTAAACGCAGCAGCCATGGCCGTACAGATCTTCATCGGAGGCGAGTACGAGACCCAATCTATCCACAATCTCACTACTCTCGTCGATATGGGCAACCGCTACGGGGTGCCGGTTCTGGGTGTCACCGCGGTCGGCAAGGCCATGACTCGCGACGCTCGGTACTTCCGTCTCGCTTGCCGGATAGCGGCGGAACTGGGAGCCCACTTCGTGAAAACGTACTACGTGGAGGAAGATTTCGAAACAGTGACCGCTTCGTGCCCGGTGCCGGTAGTAATGGCGGGAGGTAAGAAATTGCCGGAGCTCGACGCTCTCGCTATGGCGTATAAGGCCGTAAGTGAAGGCGCGGCGGGCGTTGATATGGGCCGCAATATCTTCCAGTGCGAAGCCCCGGTTGCGATGATCCAAGCTGTACGCAAAGTGGTGCACGAGGGTATGAAGCCTGCGGATGCACACGAGTTCTTTTTGACTTTGAAAAACGAGAAGAAATAGGCCGCGATGAGCGGAACTCCGGCGAGTGCGGGGCCGGCACGGGACAGTGGCCCGAAGGAAGTGGGCGTGGAAACCACATTCGCGCGGCTGCGCTCTCTCTGCCCCACAGTGAGTGTAGGGATTCTTAGCGCTGACTTGATGAATCTCGGTTCTGAACTGGGGCTTCTGGAGCGAATTGGCGCAGGAGTAATCCATATCGATGTTATGGACGGGTGTTTCTGTCCGCAGATGACCGTCGGGCCGCCGTATGTGAGAGGTTTGCGGACCACACTTCTCAAGGACGTGCATCTCATGGTGTCCGAGCCCCTCGATAAGCTGACGGCATATGTGGAAGCCGGAGCGGATATCGTGACTGTGCACGTGGAAGCGGCGGTGCATATCCATCGTGTGCTCCAACGGCTGGGTTCGTTGGAGCATTGCGAGGGAGCGGGCCGGGGGGTTGTGCGCGGTTTGGCGCTCAATCCCGGCACTCCTCTGGAATGGCTCACTCCTTCCCTGCTGGAGGAAGTCGAGATGATTTCGCTCTTGGCCGTTGATCCCGGTTGGAGCGGCCAGAGATTCGCTCCCACCACTCTCTCTCGCGTCGCGCGGGTGAAGGAGATCGTTGCAACCTCGGGGCGGGACATATTGGTCTGCGTGGATGGTGGAGTGACCCGGGATAATGCCGCCCAGATAGTGGCTGCCGGCGCAGACCTCGTTGCAGCTGGCAGTGCCATCTTTGACGGTAGGGCGGCCGAGGCCAACGCCTGCTTCATGCTTGGGGCTGTGCGTCGCGGCCGGGTGGTCTGATCATGCGGTCGAGGTGGTTGGAAGAGGAGGCCGCGGGGTTTGTAGCTCACTATGGTGGCAGCTGGGGCGAGCCACTCGCGCTTCGTACCTATTCGACCAGACTTTTGGGGTCCGATCCGGATCTGGTGCTTCATGGAGGAGGTAACTCCTCGGTTAAGGCTATGTGGGTCAATGCGCTGGGCGAAGAAATGGAAGCCATTTTTGTCAAGGCTTCCGGGGCCGACATGGCTTCGATTGAGCCGGCGGGACACTGCGGTCTCGACCTGAACTATCTGCGCAGGCTGAAGACACTCCCCTCCTTGAATGACGAGGCGATGGTCGATCAGCTGCGTACCCATCTTCTGTGGGCCGGTAGCCCGACTCCCTCTATCGAGACTCTGGTTCATGCCTTCTTGCCTGCGAGATTCATCGATCACACCCACGCCGACGCCATCTTGGCGTTGACCAACCGTGACGAGGGTGAGGAGGCGGTGCGGGAGGCGTTGGGCGGCGATGTTATCGTGCTGCCATATGTGACTCCCGGCTTCAAGCTGGCCCTTGCTGCAGCCGGGGCGGTCGCGGCCTGTCCCACCGCTTGGGGGATGGTCTTGGCTCACCATGGCCTGGTGACCTGGGGAGAGACCGCTCGGGAATCCTATGAATTGATGATCAACCTTGTCTCTCGCGCCGAGCGTTTCTTGGAGAAGAGCAGGTTGCAGTTCGGCGCGCCGCCTCCGGCGGCGCGCGGGGTGGCTGCGGTGCAGACCGCGACGCAGATCGGGACGCATACAAGGTTGGAGGAGCGGCTGGATCAGGTGGCGCCGATCGTGCGCGGGTTGCTTGCGGGTCACACCGGCGATTGTGACCGTCCGTACCGGCGCGTGGTGCTGCGGGTGCTCACCGGGCCCGATATCCTGGCCTCTCTGGCGTGTCCGGGAGCGCGGGAAGTCTTCGTTACTCCGCCGCTGACCACCGATCATCTCATCCGAACAAAGGCCTTGCCGCTGTGGATCGACGATCTGCCGTATGACGGCTACGAGAGAGTGAGGGTTCGGCTCGAAGCGGCCGTTGGTGACTACTGCAGGGAATACGAGGCCTATCTTAACCGGCACGCGCCGGATATGCCGCCGGGGGTGAAACCCTTTGATTCCCAACCACGGGTGGTGATGATCCCCGGTCTGGGAGTGTTCTGCGCCGGTCCGGATATCGATGAGGCGGATATCACGCGAGACATCACCGAGCACACTGTCGCGGTCAAGGCCGCCATACGGGCGTCCGGCTCTAAGTACTCCGGGTTGTCTGAGGATGAACTCTTCCGCATGGAGTACCGGACTCTACAGCATGCCAAGTTGAACAAACTGGGGATAGCCGCAGGACACGGATCGTTTGGGGCCGTGGCTTCTCGTCCCGGCGTGGTTTCTCGTTCCAGCGCGGATTTTCATCCCGGCGGGGCTTCTCATCCTGGGACAGGGGGCGCTCAAACCTTCGGAGCTTCACTCCGTGGGCACGTAGCCCTCGTCACGGGGGCGGCCGGAGCTATCGGGACCGGCATCTGCAGAGGCCTGCTCGAAGCAGGGTGCCTGGTTGCAGCTACTGATCTGCCGGGGGATCCTCTGAATGCGCTGGTTCAAACAATGGAGGAGCGTTTTTCGGGAAGGATCTTGGGAATCCCTCTGGATGTCACTGATCCTGAGTCGATAGCGGATGCGTTTGCTCAAGTGATCGCAACTTGGGGTGGAATTGACCTGGTGATCCCCAATGCGGGAGTGGCCATGGTCGCTCCGCTGATGGATCTCACCCTCGACCGCTACCGTAGGCTTGAACAAGTGAATGTGGAGGGAACGCTGCTCGTGCTAGCAGAAGCTGCGCGGCTGTTCAAGCGTCAGGCGACTGGCGGAGACATCGTGGTGGTATCGACCAAGAATGTTTTCTCTCCTGGAGCCAATTTTGGTGCCTACAGTTCCACGAAAGCCGCCGCTCATCAATTGGCTCGCATCGCTAGTCTGGAACTGGCATCTGATGACGTCCGGGTTAACATGGTCGCCCCCGATGCTGTCTTTGCGTGTGGAAGCTGCCGTTCTGGCCTGTGGGCGGAAGTGGGCCCCGATCGAATGAAGGCGCGAGGACTGGATGAAGCTGGACTTGAGGATTACTATCGAAATCGGAATCTGCTGAAGGTTCAGGTCACAGCCGCTCACGTAGCGAACGCGGTGCTCTTCTTCGCGACGAGACAGACGCCGACTACCGGTGCGACCATCCCCGTCGACGGCGGGCTGCCCGATTCGACACCACGCTGAGCGGACGTCGGCGAGGGGCGGGGAGTCGGCATGGCGTATTCTGGCGGATACATAGACCCGCGAAGCGATACGGTTACCAAGCAGGGAGAGTCCATGCGCCGGGCTATGGTAGCGGCGCATGCCGGGGATGCGGGGGTGATGTCTGTCGTGAGGATCCCACCGTCAACCGGCCTCAAGAAATGGTTGCCGGGATGCTCGGCAAAGAAGAGGTCTTTGTTTGTTCCCTCAGGCGCTATGGGTAACCAATTCTGTCTGCGCACGCTACGCGGCTGGACGATGAGGTGATTGTTCACGAAGACGCACACGTGCTCTATTACGAAGCGGGATCCGCGGCAGCTTCATTGGGGCTCTAGCTTTGTCCCCTCGCCGGCGCGGTAAAGAAGGCTGGTGAGATCGTGGTCCGAGCGCTGCCGGCACTGAGTCCGGCGGTCGAATCCTGATGGATCGTGTGCTGACCGGTCCGGAGGAGTGTGATGACAGACCGATGGGATCTTCCGGACCCGTCTCCAATCCGGCGCTGCCGGCTGGACCTGCCTCTAATCCGGCGGCCCCATATGCACGCCTGGCTGTGGTGGGATTGATCCAGAGGGAGAATAACGGTCCGGAAGGATCTCTCTGGCTCCTCCTTCGCAGAACAGAGCAGGTGGATGTTTGGGATCCGCCCGGAGGCCGCATGGAAGAAGGTGAAGACCTTGCTGCCGCGGTGGAGCGGGAGGTATGTGAAGAGACTGGCCTCAGCGTGCAGGTGGCCGGTCCCTGCTATTCGCTCTTGACCTTCTACAAAGGCGAGCGGTTGCTGGCTGTCAGCATGGCGTGCAAGCTGCTGGCCGGTTGCCACCAGGTGCGCCTTGAACCTGGGGAAGCAGTCGACTGGCGTTGGGTTGGCGCGATGGAGTGGGAGGAACTGGCCGCGTTCGGCCGTAGTAGTTGGAGTGTGCGCGATATCCGCAGGGCCATAAGGATGGCTGCGATTCTGTGGGATACGGAGGAGGAGCATTGAACCGGGAGCGGGCTCTACAACTTGTGCGGGAGAGAGTGGGAAACGAGAATCTCATCAACCACATGATGGCCGCCGAGGCCGTCATGGGGGCTCTGGCGAAGCGCTTGGGCGGGGAAGAGGAGCGCTGGCGGCTCGCCGGTCTGCTTCACGACCTGGATGTGGAAGAAACGGCGGACAAGATGGAGGTTCACGGCATTCTCACCGTCCAGTGGCTACGGGAGGCCGGCTTTGACGATGAGGAAGTGCTTCAGGCCATCCAAGCACATAACTCCACGAACGGATCGACCATCAACTCAATAATGGATCGTGCGCTCTTTGCCTGTGACTGCCTTACCGGTCTCGTGACCGCAGCTGCGCTCATCCGTCCAGAAAAACGGCTGGAATTGGTGCAACTCAAGAGTCTCAAAAAACGCTTCAAAGAGCCCTCATTCGCTAAGGGAGCCCGCCGGGAAGACATCATGACCTGCTCTGAACTCGGTCTTGAGCTGGATGAGTTTCTCGCCATAGGCCTTGAGGCCATGAAGGAGATAGCTGATGACATTTGCCTCTGAATCCGATAGCCACGGCCGCGACCTTGGCAACAGCGACCGGAACGGTGCAGCCGGGCCGATCGCCGACGGTGTCGTAGCTGGTCATGCGTCTCCGGGCTCCGGCGAGCCGGAGCCCGGTCCTGTGCTTCTCGCTACAGTTTACGACCCTATTGAGGCCGAGATCATCGCAGCCAAGCTGCGCAGTGCAGGTATAGAGTCTTTCGTCAAGCACGAAGCCCTATCCGTGGTTTACGGATTGACGGTCGATGGATGCGGCCGGCAGGACATTATGGTGCGGGCGGAGGATCTCGACGAAGCTCGGGTCGCCCTGGAGCACAGTCCCTGAGCGTGACCGGGAACGACCGTATCTGGACCATGGGGACCGGTGGCGTGCCGGCCACGGAGGTGTGATGCCCGGAATGATCTCGGTTCTCGGAGTGGATGTTGGAGGGACAAAAGTGGCTGCCGGCCCGGTGGACGCGGCCGGTCGCCAGTTGGCGTCTCCTCTCGTGGAGCGGAGTAGAACGGAGAGTACCGGGGCTTTTCTCGAGGGTCTCGAAGCCACTCTTCGCCGGGCGCTGGCACAGTTTGCCGATTTCGCTCCCCGTGCCGTGGGGTTGGCGTGCGCCGGCACGGTCGACGCGGGCCGGGGTGTGGTGGTGTCATCGCCCAACCTGCCTCTGACTGATGTTCACCTGGCCGAGATCTTGCATCGTACGCTGGGTATGCCGGTGGTTCTCGAGAACGATGCTAACGCCGCTGTGCTAGGAGAGACGGTAGCCGGTGCTGGCGTGGGCCTGCGGCATGTGGTGATGCTCACCCTCGGTACGGGAGTCGGCGGAGGACTGCTCTTGGACGGTAGGGTTTACCATGGCGCGGATGGGGGAGCGGGAGAACTGGGCCACACGGTTGTACAGAGCGAAGGCCTACCTTGCCGGTGCGGCAATCGCGGCTGTTTAGAGATGTATGCTTCGGGCTCCGCGTTTGTCCGGTATGCGGTCGCGTGGGCGGGCGACCTCGAAAGAGACCCTGAGGGAGCCCTTCTTTCTCTACAGAGCCGGGGCAAGCTGACTGGTGGAGCGGTGACCAGGTTGGCTGGGAGTGGACACCCCGGCGCTGTTGAGGCGGTGCGGCAACTGGCAGGTTGGCTTGGAATTGGCTTGGTCAGCATTGTCAATGTGTTCGATCCTCAGATGATTGTGATCGGTGGAGGGGTGTCTGAATTAGGTGAATTGCTGCTCGCGCCCGCCCGCGAACATGTGCACAAGGTTGCCATGCCTCCAGGCAGGGATCGGGTTCAGATAGTCTCCGCAAAGCTGGGCAACAGGGCCGGTTTGGTCGGTGCGGCGCTAGTTGGCTGGGGTGTGATAGAAGGAGCTTCGCGCTAGATCATGCTTTACGTTTGTCCCACTCCGATTGGCAATCTGCAGGACATCACCCTACGAGTGCTTGATGTGCTCAGAGGCGTGGAGCTGATTGCCTGCGAAGACACGCGACATACGCATATTCTGCTCGAGCGCCACGGCATCAGCGCCCGGCTCATCAGCTTCCACGAGCATAATGAGGAGCAGCGCCTCCAGATCGTGCTGCCCCTGCTCCGCGAGGGCAAAGACATAGCTGTGGTCAGCGACGCGGGGATGCCGGGTCTCTCCGACCCGGGATTCACGTTGGTGCGGGCCTGTGTCGCGGAAGATATTCCGGTAACCGTGCTTCCCGGCCCGTCCGCCATTTCCACTGCGCTGGTGGTGTCGGGCTTGCCGGCCGGCCGTTTCGCGTTCATGGGATTTCTGGCACGGGGGAAGGCCGGGTTGATCGAGCAGATCGAGCGCTTCGAGAGGACGGGCGCTGCCCTGGTCGCCTTTGAATCTCCTCGGCGTGCCAGGGCTTCGTTGATGGCGATCGATGAGCGCTGGCCCACTCGCCGGCTGGCTCTGTGCCGGGAACTCACCAAACTGCACGAGGAAGTTCTTCGGGGGACTGCTCGCGAGGTGCTCGAACGTCTTGCCGATCCCGTGCGCGGTGAAATCGTGTTGGTTCTGGCGCCTGCAGATATGGGTGCTACCGGTCAGAAGGGCGGCGGGGCGGGTCGAATCAACCAGGAGGGGGCCGGCGGGGTAGAGCAGAAGGCCAGGATCGCGCTGGACGAATTGGGGCTTCTTGGGGTGAAGACCAAGAAGGCGGCGGCTATTGTGGCCGGCCTCACCGGGCTGTCCAAGAGGCATGCTTACGACTTGGCTGTGCAGGCGAAATCCAATTCAGCCACGCAAGGAAGCAACCGGTCCGAATAACAGGGAAGGCGCCCCCGATATGCCCCGATACGATTCCTCCCGGCTCAAGTGTTCTGGGACGACGCTTCCGCTTCACCGTTCTGGGATGACGCTTCTGCCTCCTATGCTTCCCGGGAGAGCCAATCACGAATTGCCTGCTCTAAGGCCGGATGGTTGCCGGCAACGCGATTCGAGAAGCGCACCGGGCGTGTGCGCAGATCGCTGATGGCCGCGGGGACCAGGTTGCCGGGCGCAAGGCGGGGTACCTGGTCCAGCAAGTCCAGATCGTCTTCGCTCAGAGGGTCGCCGGCGCGTCGCCCGGTTAGGGCACGCACGACGTCGGCGGGAAACTTGCTCCAGTGAGCCGGGCAGACCACCAACATCGGTGACTCGTGGGCATGCCGGTCGGCCACCTCCCACGCCACGGCCGTGTGTGGGTCTATAAGGTAGTTGCTCTCGGCGTAAACTTTCCCGATCGTGGCGAGACAGGTGTCGTTGTCGACCCAGTCGCCGGTCATCTGCGCCCGCAGCCGGTCGTAGGTGTCGCCGTCCAGTTCGAACCGTCCGTATGTGCTCAAGTCCTGCATCCAAGAGCGGATTTGCTCCCCGTCCCTATTCATCTCGTACAACATCCGTTCGAGATTCGACGAGATAAGGATGTCCATGGACGGAGAAGCGGTCTTAATGAGGCTGCGATCGGAGATCTCGTACCGGCCGGTGTCCAGAAAATCCGCGAGTACATTGTTGGCGTTGGAGGCGCAGAGCAGACGGTCAATGGGAGTGCCCATTCGCTTGGCGTAGTAGGCGGCTAGTATGTTTCCGAAGTTGCCGCTCGGCACGCACACGTCGATCTGATCCCCTAGCTGGCAGTGTTCCCGGGCCACCAGGTCGGCGTAGGCGCTTATGTAGTAGACGATCTGGGGCATAAGGCGGCCCCAGTTGATCGAATTGGCCGACGACAGCTCGAGGTTGTACTCCTGTGCGAGCTCAACAGCGAAGTCCTCGTCGCCGAAGACAGCCTTGACGGCCGACTGGCAGGTGTCGAAGTCACCTTCGATCTCGAAGACAGTGAGGTTATTGCCGGGTTGGGTGACCATCTGGCGTTGCTGCATGGCCGATACACCGCCGGCCGGGTAGCAGACGGCGATCTTCGTGTGTGCCCGGTCGGCGAACCCGCTCAAAGCGGCAACACCCGTATCTCCCGATGTGGCGACCAGGAGGAGAAAGTCGGCCTCCCGGCGGCCTTGCGCGTGTGCCTGCTCCAGGGCTGCCGAGAAGAAGAGCGGCATGCACTGGAGAGCCATGTCCTTGAAGGCCAGCGTAGGTCCGTGCCACAGTTCCAGAGCGAAACGATTTCTGCCCAGAGAGACTACCGGAGCGACTTCGGGATGGTTGAAATTATCCCCATAGGCCCGGCGGGCTATGGCTGCCACTTCCTCTCCCGGCAGGTCCATCTCGAACAGCCGGTAGACCTCGGCGGCCCGCTGCCGGTAAGGCAGGGTGGCCAGCGCCCGGAACTGATCAATGGCTATCTCCGGCACTCGTTCGGGGACGAACAATCCTCCGCCTGGAGCTATGCCCTTCAGAATGACCTCTGTGAATGGCAGCGGTTCGCTCAGGAGGGACCTGGTATCGAGGTATTTGATCAGGGTAGCCGCCTCTCGCTTGGTGCATGGGTATGTGCTGGAAGATACCCCAGCGCCACGGGATTTGTACAGTGATATGGGATAGGGAGCGCAAAGTCTTGCTCAATACGGAGGAGCCTTCCGGCGAAGCGGCGGGTAGGAGGGAAGGAGCCAGGTGCTAGAATAGCCCGGCAATGGGCCGGTTCTACATCACCACTCCTATCTACTACGTCAACGACGTGCCCCACATCGGGCATGCGTACACCACCA
>CAZOJR010000018.1:0-6279 GCA_964580165.1 uncultured Gaiellales bacterium | reverse complement strand
CCACTGCGGCCGACGTGGCGGCCCGCTTCCATAGACAGTTGGGCGACGATGTCTTTTTTTTGACCGGCACCGATGAACACGGCACCAAGGTTGAGCAGGCAGCCGCCGCTCGGGGGTTGACGCCCAAGAAGCACGCTGACGAGATGGTGGTCAAGTTCAAAGAAGTAGCCTGCAAGGTGGGCGCCAGCAACGACTTCTTCATCAGGACCACCGACCCTCAGCACGAGAGATACGTGCAAGATTTTGTCCAGCGTTGCTATGACGCCGGCGATATCTACAAAGGCTCGTACTCCGGTCTCTATTGCCCGGCATGTGAGGCCTACTACATTGAGGAGAACCTGGTCGACGGTCTCTGCCCCGACCACGGTACCGCTCCGGTCTTCATGGAAGAGGAGAACTACTTCTTCCGGTTGTCGGCCTACCAGGATCGCCTTGCCGCCCATTACCGCAGCAATCCGGATTTCGTGCGGCCGCGTCACCGCTACAATGAGGCGCTCTCCTTCATCGAGCAGGGATTGGACGACATCTCCATATCGCGCGGAACTCTCAAGTGGGGGATACCTGTGCCCTGGGATTCGTCTCAGGTGATCTATGTGTGGGTGGATGCTCTCATCAACTACCTGAGCGCGCTAACGTACGCTCCCGGTCAAGGTCTATCCCGCTTCTGGCCGGCGAGCTACCACTTGATGGCACAGGACATCCTCAAGTTTCACGGGATCATATGGCCGGCGCTCCTGATGTCGGCCGGGTATGAACTGCCGGACCATATCTTTATCCATGGATATCTGAAACTCGGTGGGGAGAAGATGTCCAAAACCCGGGGAAACGTGATGGATCCCTTCCCCCTGATTGAGCAATATGGGGCCGACCCCTTTCGTTTTTACTGTCTGCGGGAGGTGAGTTTCGGCCAGGATGGGATGGTGAGCGAGGAAGGTTTCAAGGCCCGCTATAACAGCGAACTGGCCAACGAATTCGGCAACCTGTTGTCGCGGACCGCGTCGATGATCGGCAAGTACCGCGGCGGCGCCGTGCCAGCGCCGCCCCCCGGCCGCGAAGCGGCCGGTTCGCCTCTCGCCATAGAGGCGGCCTCCACCTGCGCCTCGGTGCAGACACAGCTCGAAGAAATGGACCTGAGCGCGGCTCTGGAGACTATCTGGGTGTTCGTGCGCAGGCTAAACCGGTACGTCGAAGAGCAGGCGCCCTGGAAGCTGGCCAAGGAGGCGGCTGCGGAAGGCGCGCCGGGGCAGGCCACCGGCGCCATGCTCGACGCCACGCTCTGGGACCTGGCTGAGGGCCTGCGTCTGCTGTCGGTTCTGCTGCACCCCTTCATGCCGGAGACTGCTGCGGCTGTGCGGGACCACTTAGGGCTGAAACCCGCATCAGAAGTGGGTGTATTGCCCGCTTCCTCTGCGGACGAGCCGTGCCCGCTCAGATCACAGGTGCCCGGCCCCGCTTGGAGCGAGGCCGTGTGGGGACTTCTCGCTCCGGGCGTGAACGTAACCGTGGGTGCCCCGCTCTTTCCGCGCATAGAGTGCTGATTGATTCGCACACCCACATGGACCATTGCCGGGAAGATGTGGCCGGCCTGGTTGCCGAGGCCCGCGAAGCGGGCGTCGGCCTCATCATCCAGTCGGGCATTGATCTCAAGCGATCTCTTAGGTCAGTGGAGATGGCGGAGCGGTTTCCCGAGGTGTTCGCTACCGTGGGATTTCATCCTCAAGAAGCGGGGAATCTCGATGAGGATGCACTGGCCGGAATCGAGCGGTTGACCACCCACCCGCGTGTGGTCGCCGTCGGCGAGACAGGCTTTGATTTCTACCATGACCACTGGCCTCACGGCGTGCAGGGCGAAGTGTTCAATCAGCATCTGAGTATGGCCCGTAGCGCTGGTCTGCCGGTGGTGATCCATACCCGGGCCGCCGCGGACGAGACGCTCGCGGCGTTGGACGAGCACGGCGCTGGATTGACCGTCATCTTGCACTGCTTTTCGTTGCCCGATCGCTTGGACGAAGTGGTGGAGCGCGGATACTTCATCAGCTTCGCCGGCAACGTCACCTACAAGAACGCGGTCGATCTTCAGGAAGCGGCACGGGCGGTGCCGGCGCATATGCTTCTTCTGGAGACCGACGCTCCCTGGCTTGGCCCAGTGCCCGTTCGCGGTCGTCCCAACCGGCCTGCTCTGGTGGCGCACATCTACAAATTTGTGGCGGCTCTGCGGGGTGTCGGCGTGGCAGAACTCGAAGCACAGATCGAGGCCAACGTCTTGGTGGCATTTCCCCGCATCGCGGATTATTCTGGGAGCGCTGGATGAGTCCCCGAGCGCCGCGGGATGTACCCGGCGGCGCAGCGTCGATATCTGACGGCGCAAGCAGTACCTTGGATAACACCTCGGACAGCATCTTGGGCAACACTTCAAATAACACCTCGAGCGATGGCTGTAGCTTGCGCGCGAGCCATGGTCTTAAGCAGGTATCTCTGGCGCGCATGGTGGAGTTTGGCATTGTGCCCAAGCGGGATCTGGGGCAGAACTTCCTCATAGACGACAACATCTTGCGGGTCATCCTCGGTCAGCTTAGGTGTGAGCCTGGTGACGTCGTCTTGGAGATAGGGGCCGGCTTGGGGGTTCTTACCGCGGTGCTGGCGGGAGCGGCGCGGCATGTGCATGCCTTCGAGGTGGACAGGAGTCTGGAGAAAGCGCTTCAGACCACCTTGCGGGACGATCCCAATGTGAGCCTATATTTCGAAGATGTTCTCAAGGCGTCTCTTGAGAGACTTGACCCGGTTCCCACCCTATGTGCAAGTAATCTGCCCTACTCGGTTGCGGGACCGTTTCTGATCGAGTCGTTGCAGCGGTTGCCTACGGTGCGGCGGTACTGCGTCATGGTCCAGCGGGAGGTAGCGGAGCGTATGGCCGCGGCGCCCGGTTCGAGGAATTATGGCGTGCTCTCGGTCTGGGTGGGGCTCTATGCCGGAATCGCGCATATCCGTCCGTTGTCCCGGTCGATATTCCATCCGAGGCCCAACGTGGATTCAAGCTTGATAGTCCTCGAGCGTCTGGCCGGAGATCGGCTGGAGTCGCTTGACCCGGCTTGGTTGCGAATGGTCATTCAGGCGGCGTTCGGCCAGCGGCGTAAGACGCTGGCCAACTCGCTGGCGGCTGGATTGGGACTACCACGCGAACGCGTTCTTATTCTCATCGCGGACCTTGGACTCCCCGCGGACATACGCGCCGAACGCCTTACGCCGGCACGCTTCGTCGAGCTGGCGGAGGCCGCCCTCAGGGAAATACAAGAAACGCAGGGGCCGAGCGCCGTATGAATCAGTCCCGTCAAGCCTTGATGTGCCAACCGTGCCCCCATGGGCTTTCGTCGCTGCTATTCTGACCACTATGTATGCCGTGATTGTCGGAGCAGGAGAGGTGGGTTTTCACATCGCGACCATCCTGAGTCAGGAAGGTCACGAGGTAGCCGTTATCGATCGCGATCCTGAGGTCTGCGCTCGGGTGGGCGAAGAACTGGACGTGCTGGCGGTGAACGGTAACGGGGCCAGCCGGGTGACGTTGGAGCAGGCCAGCATGGGCCGGGCTGATCTCCTCGTGGCGGTGACCGACTCCGATGAGGTGAACATGATTGCGTGTATGGCGGCGAAGCACGTGGGAGTTGGGCTCACCGTCGCACGAGTGCGTAATCAAGAATATATCGAGGAGGCGCGGGAAGGGGCGGTCGCTCTCTCCGCGGGTTTCGCCGGTGTAGATCACGTCATCCAGCCGGAGTCCGCCGTGGCCGACGAGGTGATCAAGCTGGCGGCCGTGCCGGGAGCCCTTGACGTCGAGTCATTCGTACATGGCCAGGTATACGTGGTGGAGGTTCAGGTGGATCCTGGAAGTCCCGCCATCGGTATACCTCTTCGCTCTCTCGGTCTGCCCGAAGGCGTGTTGGTAACCGCCATACAGCGTGCCGGTTCTACCACTGTGCCCCGAGGGGATTCGACTCTGGAGAGCAATGACCGCGTATTCCTGACCGGTAAGGCCGTCTCGACGACCACGGCCGCCGGATATCTCACCGGACATCGAGAGGTCCCGAAGAAGGTCATCCTGATGGGTTGCGGCGAGATCGGGATGCGAATCGCCCTCGGCCTGGAGGAGAAGCATATCCGCCTTACCGTATTCGAAAAGGACGCGGAGCGGGCAGACTTGGCCGCTGTCACCTTGCGACGCTCCATGGTTATTCAGGATGAGGGTATCGATGAAGCAATCCTTATCCGCGAAGGTGTGGAGAACGCAGACCTTTTCATCGCTGCTACCGGTGACGACCGGCTGAATATCTTGACGGCGCTCATGGCCAAACAGTTGGGTGCCAAGAGAACGATAGCGATTGTCGAGCGGAGTGAGTTCTCCCGAGTGGTGGAGAGCATAGGGGTCGATGTGGCTATCAGCCCAAGGCGGATGACCGCCTCGGCGACCCTGCGCTTCGTGAGAGCGGGGAGTGTGGTCAGCGCTGCGGTTCTTGACAAGTCGGCCGGCGAAATCCTCGAATTCGTGGTAGACGCGGCCTGCCCGGTGTGCGGACGAAGGCTCGCTGAGGTCAAGTTTCCCGAGGGGGCCATTATCGGAGCTCTTGTCCGTGGCGAAGATGTTCACATTCCCGACGGGCGCTCTGAACTGGTCGAAGGAGACGTTGCCGTTGTCTTTATGCTCTCCAAGGCCGTTCGGGGGGTGGAGAAACTCTTCGCGCCGCGTTCGAGAAGATGAACGCGCGTTTCCTGGCCTTTCTCATGGCGGTGGTTATCGTCGTCATCGGTGCCGGCGTGCTTGTTTCGGCTGTGGTTTCCTGTATATACGGTGACTCCGATCTGTTGGGTCTGCTCATTTCGGGTGCCATCTGCCTGGCCGTGGGGATACCGGTTTATCTGCTGACGCGCAAGGCCCGGCACTCCTATATTGGTATTCGCGACGGTTTTCTCGGAGCGGTGGCCTCATGGGCCGTTGCCACGATCTTTGGGGCCATTCCCTTCGTGATCACGGGGGTGTTCGGCCCTATCGACGCGCTGTTCGAGTCGATGTCAGGTTTCACTACCACCGGGGCCAGCGTACTTACCGACTACAGTCAGCCGCACGGGATCATGTTCTGGCGAAGCCTCACGCACTGGTATGGCGGAATGGGGATCGTCGTGCTCTTCATAGCGCTCTTGCCGGCGACGGGTGGGGGGGCGATACGCCTGTTTGCGGCCGAGGCTCCCGGACCCTCCACCGAGCGGCTCACGCCTCGTCTGAGAGACACCGCCAAGAATCTCTGGTACATATACCTGGGTCTTACCATCGCTGAAGTCCTCATCTTGATAGCGGTGGGTCTGGGTCCCTTCAGTGCCATCACGCATACGTTCGGCACCATGGCGACGGGAGGCTTCTCGCCGGAAGCTGCCTCGGTCGGCACATACGGCAGTCTGCCGGTTGAGTTGGTCATTGTTGTCTTCATGGTGCTCGCCGGCGGTAGTTTTCCGTTGTACTTCGCCTTTCTATCGGGACGGCGATGGGCCATTGTGCGTGATCCAGAGTTCCGTTTGTATATTGGTGTCATAGCCGTATCTACGATTTCGATTGCCATCAGCCTCGTGATTGCCAAGTCACACCTCGGTCTTGGGGAAGCATTTCGAGACGCTCTGTTTCAGACCGTTTCCATACAGACTACGACCGGCTACGCGACCGCCGACTTCGACACGTGGAACAGCTTTGCCAAGGCGCTTCTCGTGGTGCTGATGTTCGTGGGAGGATGTGCCGGATCAACGGCGGGGGGCATGAAGGTGGTGCGTATCCTACTGTTATCCAAGAATGCCAGCAGGGTTCTGGTGGAAGCGCTGCATCCCAATGCCATCATTCCCGTAAAGATAGGCCGCCGGCCGGTTCCCAAGCAGGTCGTGGCCGGCGTTCTTGGATTCTTCTTTTTGTATGTGGTGGTTTTCGCAGCAGGCACACTGCTGCTCTCTATCTCCAACGTCAGTTTGGTAACCTCAGCGTCGGCTGTGGCCGCCACGCTAAACAATGTCGGCCCGGGTCTGGAGCTCGTCGGCCCCATGGTGAACTATGCCTTCATCGATACTTTTGGAAAGATTGTGCTCATCGCCATGATGTTAATGGGCAGGCTTGAACTGCTGGCGGTGATGTTACCGTTCACCAAGGCTTTCTGGTCGAGGTAGAGGGTTGGCAGGGGCTCGGTGGCTGGGATATTCGTCAAGAACTTTATTGCCACTTTACAGAGGCTGCGGTATCTTGCCATCTACGCC
>CAZOJR010000017.1:15382-15664 GCA_964580165.1 uncultured Gaiellales bacterium | reverse complement strand
TATGAGAAAGGCATGCAGGCTATCGTCGTTACCGGCCTGGAGCAGGGCTTCCCGGTACCGGCCGGAAATGAGAGGGGGATGGCCGCGACGGCCGCAACAAGTGGGGTGCAAGATGCTGTGGGCGTGGTCCTCGGAACCGCCGAGCACGTCGATCAGCTTGGCCGGCACCTTTGCCCCGACCAGAGGGTGGTCGGCGGGCAAAATGAAGAAGGCCGCAACATCCGGACTCAGAGCGGCGACTCCGGTTCGAATCGAGGAGAACATGCCAGCATCATAGCCGTC
>CAZOJR010000017.1:8077-15372 GCA_964580165.1 uncultured Gaiellales bacterium | reverse complement strand
CGTCGTTATGGGCTGTTCGTACTGGCAGGGTTTTTAGAACGGGCGCGAGTCTCTCCGGCTCATGGCCGGTGACGACTACAATGTTGCCGACACCGGCGCGCAGGAACGATCCGACCACACGCTCGATTACCGACGTGGAGCCGAGGGGCAGCAGAGGCTTGGGCGTGCCCATGCGCGAAGATCTTCCCGCCGCGAGAATGACGGCAGCTACATCGTCCGGATTGGTCATTGGTCTCTCATTACTCCCTTAGCGAGTGCTTGGTTGAGTTGGTCTGGCTGTCAAAGCCCATTCTCACTCGCCTCACTCATGCGTGACCATGCGAAGACAAATGATAGCCGAGCCGCTGATGGGGAGTGTATGACAGCCGAGCCGCCGCCGGAAATGCCAGGTGACACTGGGACGGTTGCCGGAGGTGGTTCGCCGGAGGTGATTCTATTTTTCTTCGAGGGTTTGCTCGACTTCGAGCATGCGGCCTTTGGCCATCTCTTCAGGAATCAGCGCCAACCCGCATACAGGACAGCGAAGGGTGTCGACCGGGAAGGTATGCCCCTGATAGGTTAGAGCTACCCTGCCCGGTTCCAGCGGGACCTGATGCCGGCTACATAATACTGTTATTCTCTCGGAGGGTGCCCCCGACGGACCGGATTCCTCGGGAATCACTGCATTACATCCTTGACGAGTTGCATGCGGTGCGAGTAGACGTTGAACACCTCGTACTCATCACCGTTCACCGCGTATTCAACCCAGTATGTGACAAGCGACGGCCGGTAATGAGCGATAAACCGGCCCGTGGCGGGAACCTCGCACTTGTTTCCCGTCATCTCTGCCTGGTGGATGACGTGTTGAACGTCCTCTACGAGAATAAAGTCTTGGTCCATCTTAGCTATGACGTCCGGCAGGAAGCGCAGCTTCAGCTTGGTGTGTTCCTGCGGTTCGGGCATGGTTTCTCTCCATAAAGTGGTGAGCATCCTTTGGGCTAGTTCGCGCCGGTTCCTTCTGCGATTGGATAGTGCCGGTCCGGGTCTCGCCGTATCTCCGGCCGAAATGCCGTCAAAGACAAGGTCCAGAACATGGTAGGAGGTTTTGGCCTTACCCGCGAAGAAATCTCGGCAGTTGGTGCAGTAGGTGAGGTAATCCGAAGGACTCTCTCGTATTCGTGACTCGATGATCTTGTCGGTCACGGCACGATTGACTTGGTACAGCAGGCCGCCATAGCCGCAGCATTTTGTCATCTCCCGGTTGTAGGGAAGCTCTTCGATCTGATAGCCGAGCTTCCGGGTAATGTTGCGGACGCTATCCTGGATGTCGGGAGCGGATCTCGCAGTGCAGGAGTCGTGCAGGGCGAGCGTCATGCCCTGCCCTCGAGGCCCGTCTTCAGGAAGTCCCTCACTATCCAGCACCTCCCAGAGAGAAACCGCCGGAATAGAGGGCAGATTCTCCCTGAACATGAGCGAACAGGTGGGGCAGGCAAGGATGACGCGAGGCTGTCCCATCTCATTCCATCGATGGGTGAAGGTGCCGAGCGTCCGGTCGAACAGCTCGCGGCGCCCCGCCCACGCGGCCGGGGCGCCGCAGCAGGCCAGCATCAACCCGACTCCGCCGCTCAGCTTGTTCATGAGATACAGGTAAGTTCGCTCCACGTGGTGTGGGGCGGACGCTGTGAGCTGGCAACCGGGAAAGAACAGGTGGGAACTCGAGTTGTGCCCCGGCTGGTTGCGTGCCATGGCTTCGGGCCCGGTGTTGCTGGACTCCATGTCTTGAACGGCAAACTCGTGGATGGCAGGGGGCATGAAGCCCTTGTTCCACATGTTTCGCCGCGCCTCGCTGTTGACGACGGCCATGTTCAGCGCGCTTGGACAGACGGTGCCGCACAGCCCGCACAGGCTGCAGGCGTTGATAAATGGAGTGTGAGTTCGGTAACTCTTGCCGGGCAGGCTGGTGATGTTTTTGGTCACCTTGCGGATACATGTGCCCGGGTACTCCTTGAAGTGATCTAGATATGCGCAGGCCTTCACACATTCGAGGCACCGGCACTGTAGGCAGCGGCCGGCTTCGGCGATAGCTTCGTTCCTAGTGTAGGTACTCCCTGGCCCGCCCGGCGAGACGATTCTTGTCGGTTTGATACCGGCTACATTGGTGTAGAGCCGGGTTTCATATGGTCCTTCGTTCTGCCGCTGGGAGGTGAGCGATTCACCTTTGAGACAGCGGTCGATAGAAGTAGCGGCTCGCCGGCCGTCGGACATAGACGCGACGGGGGAGTAGTCTCCCCACCCGGTGTTGTTTACGCCTTGGCGGTTGTTCCCCATGGTTCGACGCAGAGTGCCGCCGGCGAAAACCGTCGGTTGAGAGGTCGCCAGCGTCAAGGAATCAATGCCGCCGGTTATCGCCTGGTATGTAGCGGGGTCGAGATTATTGCTCTTCGCGTTGATCTCGCCGACACCCAAATACACGGCGTCGTACAGCTCCAGCAGATCGGCAAGACCTATGTCTAGCCCGAGGTGTATGCCGTGATAGATATCAATGCAGCCCTGTGTCAAGCGGCCGATCTCTTCGTGCATTATCTCCAGAGGAAGCACATCATTTGGAAGAAGTAGGAGCCTGCCGCCCAAACGGCTGGATTCCTCAAAGAGGCTCACTTGATACTGTTTCCTTACCAGTTCCACCGCGGTCGTGAGCCCGCTCAGGCCGCCACCGACCACGGCAACGCGCCCCGGACCCAGCTTGGGCGGGCCGTTCTTCGTCAACGCCGAGGTGAAACCCGCGTAATCGGCGCAGCTTCTTTCTACGAGGCGGATATTGATGGCATCGTCCACCTCTCGTCGCTTGCAGACCGTCCGGCATGGTTGATCGCAGACACGGCTGAGGATCCCAGGAAACGGCACCTTTTTGCCGTAGATACTCGCGGCCGCGTGGAAATCACCCCGCGCAACCGCATTCAGCATTCCCCGGGCATCGACGTGAAGCGGACAACTGGCCTGGCACCAGGGAGCTTCGTCTTGGACGCAAAGCTCCTCGAGCTTTTGGATATCTCGCGGCTCCATTCGTCCGCCCCCTCGAGTATCAGCCGGCTCCGAGGGCCGCAAGCACTTTCTCAGGACGCGCCGGCAGATGCGTGATTCTGACCCCGCATGCATGGTAGATGGCGTTGATTATCGAGGCGTGAGGCGCGTAAAGAGGAAGCTCTCCGCATCCCCCCGCGCCGAACGGTCCGCTTGCCCGCGGTGTTTCGAGCAAGTTGACCACCAGTGTGTCTGGGGCGTCGTTGATAAAGGGGACACCGGCGGCGATCAGATTGGTGTGTTTGTCGATGTCTTCGAAGTCCTCTGAGAGCGCAAGCCCTATCCCCTGGACCAGTCCGCCGTACATCTGGCCCTCAACAGCCTGCCTGTTGGCTATGACGCCGACGTCGGCGTTGAGCGTCATTCTCAGCACCGCTGTCTTGCCTGTGAGGGTATCGACCTCCACCTCGGCCATGAAAATCCCATACTGCATCGTGGGCACCGGACCGTAAGGAGTGAACTGGAAGGTGGCCTCATCGGGAGCGCCGCACAGATGGGCGGCGGAGAAGTGCCCTCGGTATTTGGTGGGGATACCCTCATCGACCATCTCATCGTATGTCCGGTAGGTGCCGTCCGGCTTGGTCATCGCTTTGATGAGTTGGTCGCACGAATCAATGATGGCGTTACCGACCATATACTGAGAGCGGCTGCCCGCCGCAGCTCCGCTGTCCGGGCAGCGCATAGTGTCATTCATGTATAGATGGATCTGTTCCGGCACTAGCCCCAGGGGGCGAAGGGCCTCGTGAGCCGTTGCCAGTGTGCCTATATCTGCTCCCTGCCCAGGATCTTCCCAGGTGTTGTAAATGGTCACGGATCCATCGGCGTTCAGTTCGATGTCGGAATCGGCAAGGTCGGCCGTGTCGTTGCCCACGTTGTAAATACCAACCGCAAGGCCAACTCCACGCTTCTTCTCAGAGGTGGAGAGTTTTCTGCAACGTTCAACCGCTTCGTCGTAGTCGGGTTTGATCATCTGCATGAGCTGTGTGAGCGGATACACGTCCTGCACCTCGCCGGTGCCGAGCGTGTCTCCTGCTCGCAGTACGTTGCGGTTCATGAACTCCCAGGTGTCGAGGCCGCACTTCTCCGCCAGTTCATCCATAAGCAGGTTGGTTGAGAAGGCTCCTTGAGGACCACCGTAGGCGCGGAAGGCCGAGCCCCAGGTGTGATTGGTGAAGGTTGTGCGACCGTGGCCGCGAATCGCGGGGATGAAGAAACCGCCGCCGCTGTACCGGCAGGCCTTTCCCAGCAGTTCGTCGGCGAATTCCGAATACGCACCGTGGTCCATGATGAGATCAAAATCCATCGCCACCAGCCTGCCATTTTCGTCGGCGGCGAGTTTCATGTTCGAATAGCACGGTGACCGCTTTCCCGTGTAGATCATGTGCTGCTTGTAGTTGTACTCGAGGTAGCAGGGATGGCCGCTGGCCATGGTTGCTACGGCGCACAGAGCTTCAAGTGTAGGTCCGATCTTGTAGCCGAAATTGCCGCCCTGCGGATTCTGAATGAGTCTGAGCTTTTCGGGGGGCAGTCCTAGGCCCTCACAGATCTGGAAGTGGGCGAGATAGAGGGCAATACTCTTAGAGTGGATCGTAACCACGCCATCTGAATCGGTATACGCGAAGCCGACATCGGGTTCGATGGTCAGGTGTGGTTGGCGCTGAGTGTAAAAAGTACCCTCGACTACGTAAGGGGCATTTTCGATCAACTCCTGCACATGTTCGTGGTCACCCTTCTTGAGGTCAACCTCGAAGAACACATTGGGCGTGCCGGGGTGGATCTCGATCGCGTCTTCGGCGGCGGCGTCGAGGCAGTTCATATAGGTCGGTAGTTTCTCCAACTCGACCTTGACCTTTTCAGCAGCGGCCTCGGCCTGTTCCTTGGTGTCCGCCAGTACCATGGCGACCACATCGCCGTACTGGAAAATCTTCGTATCGCAGAGGATGGGGCGGTCATAGCCATCGCCCTTGTTCCATGGGTAAGTGATGGTGCCAAAGATGCGGTTGGTACCGGTGACATCCTTATGGGTCACTACCTTATGGACACCCGGCATCTTCTCCGCTTCGCTGGTATCGATGGAGAGGATCTGAGCATGGGAAACCTTGGGCTGAACCAAGGCGATCTGAAGGGTGTCCCGGGGCATCTGGAGACCGAGGTCGGCGCCGTAGTGGCACGTGCCGGTGACCTTGCCGACGGCCGACGGTCGTGGATAGTGGGTATTCCAGATCTTGCCGTTGCTGCCGGTTCTCGAGTTGGCACTGATGTCATCGATTGTGGCTTCGCCGCGCATGACTCTAGCCGCTGCCATCACGGAGTCAACAAGAGACTTGTAACCGGTGCAGCGGCAGACATTGCGGTGTTTCTGGAACCAGTCGCGCACTTGCTCACGGGTGGGATTGGGATTTTGATCGAGCAGACCCTTGGCAGACACAATGAACCCTGGTGAGCAAAAACCGCACTGGACTCCACCGTAGTTGATCCAGGCTACCTGGAGTGGGTGTAGGTTGTCCGGAGTCCCGATGCCTTCGATGGTCACGATTCTGGCATTCTCGGGCACTCTCTCCATCCTGGTGATGCAGGAACGTACGACTTTGCCGTTCAGCAAGACGGAGCATGCGCCGCACTGTCCGCTACCGCAGCCCACCTTGGTGCCGGTCAACCCGAGTTGCGCGCGCAGCACCGTGGCCAAGCTCTCCTCGGGATCGGCCAGGATGCTCCTGGGAATACCATTGACGTTCAGCAAGAAGAGCTCTGCCATCTGAGTCAACTCCTTCCGATTATCGTGTCTGCTGAGCTATTCGAAGTTTCCTCTGCGCCAAGGAGCAAGTATGAGGAGAAACGCGGCCAAACGGTTCAAGTAGCTTGCTTGTTTGAACGTCGTGGTTTGAACGCCGTCGGCTCGGATGCCATCTCGAATGCCATTAGTCATGGTGGAGCAGTTCGTGCACCACGCCGGCACGCTGGAGTACTCCATGGCGCCACGTCAACGTGCCGGTCGATATCATGCATTGAATTCCACAAGGGAACCGCCGGCGGGAAACGACTCCACAGGGCTGTGGGCATGTGGCTTGAAAACGAGATCGTGTGGGCAGTCGCAGCTGGTGTGAGCGATGCCGATGCTCGTGCCGGTCGCTGCTCCACATGTGTCTCGCGTGTGCCTCATCTCCCTCCAAAACCGCAAGCGATTCGATGGGTCGGGTCAACTGCGTCTGTCCCGTTTCGCCCCAGCCTGGGTTCCAGGCGAGATTGTTACATAATGCTTAACTTGAAGCAATTCAAGCGTGACAAATAGTCCGCCGTAAGTTTTGACCGACGGATTGGCGGCGATCCAACCGAGAATGTTGATAACCGCGAATGGTGATATGTCAGTAGCGTGCGAGCGTTATGGAGAAGCTCGGAGTGACTCCGTGACTATACCGGCGGTGATTTTCACACGGTTGGGTCGGTGACCCTACCCATAAACAGCAGCGCCCCGGTCTCCAGGTCGCGCAGTGCAAACAGGAACGGCCGGTCAATGACCAATTCGACCATCTCCAAAGGCATTGCGCCAGCCGCCATTATTACGGCCGTCGCAGCTGCTGCCTCGGTGCCTTCTTCATCGACGGCAATGTACGCTTCGTGGATAACGTCGCTGATGAACAACTTCTCCTCCTTGGTCATGCCAGAGAAGTCGGCGTTATCCGGATCGAACGCGTTCGTCATTCCGAGCGTCACTAGAGCGGTGCCAAGGCTTGTCTGGGTACGGAACTCAAACTTGGGCATGGTCAGATTGACCTCTGGGCCCTCGAGTAGCGAGGCGACCACCTCGTCGAGCAATCCCTGGGTCAGTCTGCCTTCCACCTCGCTGAAACGGCCTTCGTCGGGCACGATCAGGGTCATGGCTACTTGGCCGCCTATGTAGGGGAGGTCGACCGCCTGCCAGCCTTCTCCACTTGCGTAGGGGAAGCTAAACTCCTGCTTCATCATCTGGGCGGTCACCACGTCACCAGTTAACGTGGTGAACTCACCGTCGGCGGTGAACTCTGAGTTGAACTGCGACAGCCAAGTGGCATCCAGGTACACGGCATTGACCAGAACCAGACGGGTAAGCGTATCCAGAGCACCTTCGGGAACCAGGTCGGTGATCTTGTTGTTAGTCTCCCCGGCCACCCATTCATTGATAGCTTGACGGGCTTCTTCGGCTGCGTTCTTGTAGTCAACCAGCCGCATGCCCGCTCCGTAGTTGGCCGCCAAGGTGT
>CAZOJR010000017.1:1883-8067 GCA_964580165.1 uncultured Gaiellales bacterium | reverse complement strand
AAGACGGTATCTTGCTGGCCCCAAAGGCTGTTGGCCGTCTTGATCAGCACGCCTTCTTCTTCGCCTTCGGAGTTCTTTTGCTGCCAACTCCTGGATTCGAGCGCGGTATCGAGTGAGTTGAAAGCCTGGTGCAGAGCGTCACCTTCGAGCGTGAAGTGCAGGGTTGCCGCTATCTCCTGGGCGGTGGTGCCTGCAGCCCCTGCAGAGGCCATGGCGAGGGCTGTGATGATGCTGGAGGGGGAGAAGACCAGGTTGCCGTCGCCGCTTGCAGCCGCAAGTTTTCCATACAGGTCGATGCCGAATGCCTGCATGGACTTTGCCGCTGACAGCATGTCGGTTTGAGAAGCAGCCGGCGCGAGCCGGGCTACTTCCGACATAGCGAGTTGGACATCGCCGGCCGTAGAATCCGGCTCAACGCCGGTGGAGCTTTCAGAGTTAGACCCGCAGGCCGCGATTGTTAGCGGCAGGGCGATCACTAGAATCACTGCTCCCAGCAGCGCCGGTATCCTGGAAAGGCGTGACGGTGATTGTCTGAACTGACCGTGAGACATTGCAGACCCCTCTCTGGTAGACGGGTTTTAGACCTGCACAGCCGTAGGCCGGTTCCCGGAGGTGATTCCTGGAGGGGAGACGTCCGGAACAGCGGGGCACCCTGGGCCGCGTGCGGCCCAGGGTGCCCCATCCTCTCTATCTCAGCCGCTAAGCTGTGTTGTGCGGACTCTCTAGTAGCTTCCGGAAGTTCCGCTCCCCATGCCTCCCAGGAGCCCTGAGAACGGTCCCAGGAACAGTGCCGGGTTCTCTTCAATGGCTTTCTCGAGATCGCTGAACGGCAGGGATGAGGCCGGCGCCTCCACGTTGACCGAGTCATCGACGTCTTGGAGGGATATGACCGCGTTCATGGTCATGGCGGTCATCCCCATGGATTCCTCTCCGGCGGGGGGTGTTACGCGCAGATTCATCGTGGCCTTGCGGAGTGCGAAATCATCCTTGGCGATCCACAGTTCAATAGTGAATTCGTCGAAGACCTGAGCCAGCTCGGTCTGGATTTCCTCCAGATCGTCGGCGGCCGGCACGAGACCTTCCATTCCCATCGACCCGCTCATTGATCCGGTTGGATCGACGAGCTCCATGAACTTCTCATTCCCCATCAGCTTGACAACATCGGCCATCATTTTGGTTGCATCGAGAGAACCGGCCAGGTGGTAGACGGTCTCATCGTCGAGGTTCTCCTCTCCGGCCAAGGTGAGATCGGTGAACCAAGTCATCGGATCGATGCCCAGTTCTTCGAGCAGCGCTTTCAGGTCGTTTAACTTGGCCTGCTGGTCGGATGACTCGGCCAGTGTCTGCTCCATTTCAGGTGGAGCCTCATACCACTGGTCAAGAAGAGCGAGCCAGAGTTTGTTCTCGAGCAGCCTGATCCCCACGTTCATGGTCTCTTCGCCCATGGATAAGGCCATGTTGAACTCTCCCGCCCGGGGTTCGTCACTGTAGGCAAATGTGCCGGATAGAGTCATGGGCTCGGCAAGGAACGACATAGAGTCGGCCGGCATTTCGCTGGTATCGGCTTCGAACGACAGAGTGAGATCGAAGGTGCCGGCCGCACCGGTCATGGTCTCGGAAGCGGCGACGGCGGCCGCCAGAATGGACTCAGGAGATCCGTCACCGGCGGCCTGGTCCGTGTCGGATGCCGCTCCGCAGCCGGCGATACTCACCGTGAGCAGCAACGCGATAATTGCCAAGAGAATTGCAGACTTTCTACGCATAGTGACTCCTTATCTTGTCCGGCAAAGCCGGGTTTTGTGCCTTCTGGTGAAAAGCTCTTCACACTCCGGGCACGTGGGCCCCGCTGCCCACCCGTATTTTATCGACAAGATGGCGCTTGTGCTCTAGACCCTGCGGTACGAGCTTTGCGCGAAGCGAAAGCGGGTGGGTGAGCCTACCGGCGCCGGCTAGTGTCAGCGGGTGGTCCTGCCGGTATTAGCGGGCGGCCATGGTGGCCTCGATGGCCGCCACGGTCTTGGGGATGGAGCCGGTGAGATCCCGGCTTCCGTCCTCGGTAATGAGAATGTCGTCTTCGATCCGCACTCCGAATCCCTCATCCGGCAGGTAAATGCCCGGTTCGATGGTGATGACCATTCCCGGGCGGAGCGAGCTGTCGGCAGTGACATCGTGGACCTCGAGGCCCAAGCTGTGGCTGGTCCCGTGCGCGAACGCGTCGCCGTAGCCGGCCTCTTCGATGACCGCACGGGCGGCCGCGTCGACTTCGGTGAAGGTTGCTCCCGGATGGGCCGCAGCGATGGCGGCGAGATTCGCCCTCAATACGATCTCGTAAACCTTGCGCTGTTCGGCTGTGAACACACCGTTCGCCGGGACGGTGCGGGTGACATCTGCGGCGTAGCCCCCGCAGGCGGCTCCATAGTCGATGACGACAAGGTCGCCGTCTTCGACCATCGCCCGGGCGATGTGATAGTGAAGTACGGCACTATTGGCTCCCGAGCCCACGATAGGTTCGAAAGCGGGCTCGCAATCGTTTTCAAGAAAGGCCGCAGTGATTATGCGCTCGACCTCATCCTCGCGCACTCCCGGGCGCATGAAGCGCAGCCCGGCGTTGAAGCCCGCTGATGTGACCATAATGGCCCGCTCGATCATGGCCAATTCCGCGGGCGACTTGACCATGCGCATGCTCGGCAACAGTTGGGTATGGTCCTCGATGGTCACGGGGGAGACTTCTGAGTTGTACGAGGTGAACGGATGCAGGCAGGCAAGACGCTTGGTGCGGCGGGCTGCCTCGGTAAGCAGGGTGGGAAGGTAGGTCGTGCGCCTGATGGAAGCAAAGCCGGTCTTGGCTCTGAGGGCGGAATCGAGAGGGTCGCGAGGGCCCTCCCAACGCTCCATCTCGGGATCGCGGGGGCGAAGGAACAGGGTAACGCGGTGCGCGGGATTCTCGACCGTCGGGTCGAACAGTACCGCCGCGTCGCTCTCGTAATCGATGCCGGTCAGGTACCGGAAGAGCCGGCCGGTCTGCCAGCGCCAGCAGGGTGAAGGCAAGGTGGCTTCGCTTCCCGCGAGGACCACGGCGGCAGCCCCTCCGAGAGACTCAAGAACCCGCTCACAGCGCTCGCGGTACTCGTCGGGGGAGATCATGGTATCGGGCCGGTTCATGAGCCGGATATTAGCATGTGAAAGGTGGGCCACGCCCGACTCCGCGGTTGCGATGGCGGCTGCGCCTGTGGAAGAATCAAAGCGATCGGATGGCAAATACCGACAACCACCGGAACAACGACCACAACCACCGGAACGAACAAAGCGACTTACGGAGGGCCGACGGCATGATCCGCTCCATCGATCCGATCGTATCCGCCGACTGGTTAGAGGACCAACTGGGCAAAGAAGGGCTGGTGGTAATAGACGTCAGGCCTGAGGAACAATACAAAGCCGGCCATATCCCCGGCGCCGTTTCGGTGCCTTTTGGCCTAGTGTCTGCCTGGGCGGACTCCGGCGAGTTGACTCTGGAGCTGCCTGCGGAGGAGGGTCTGGTCAAGACGATAGGGGAATGCGGGATCACCGCGGATTCACGGGTTGTGATAGCCGGATCTGTGCCGGAACCGGGGGTTCCACCGTATGCGCTGGCGGATTCGGTGAGAGTGGCCACGACCCTCATATGCGCCGGGGTCAAGAATACGGCCGTCTTGGCCGGCGGGCACGCGAAGTGGGCGCATGGCGGCAAGGAGACGGCGGTCGAGGTCCCGGCGGTCACCCCGGTGTGTTACGGCGGCGCTCTGGACGGCGATTCGTGGGTGTCTACAGAATATGTGAAGAGCTGTATCGGCCGGTCGGTGATTATCGACGGGAGGGACCCCAACGAGTACTTCGGAGCCTCGGTGGGTTCTTTTGGTGGTGTGCGTGGTCACATACCGACAGCTCGATGCCTGCCTTTGATCTGGGTCTGGGAGGAGGACGGCACCTACAGGGCGGCTGATCTGATCGAGAACATGGCGGTTGGAGTGGCCGGTAGGGACAAAGACCGCGAGATCATCTGCTATTGCGGAGCCGGCGGCTATGCCAGCGCCTGGTGGTTTCTACTCACGCAGATGCTGTGCTATTCCAACGTCAAGATCTACGACGGCTCCATGGAGGCGTGGGCGAGGGAGGGCAACCCCACCGTCTCCTACACTTGGACGGAGTAAGAACACGTCTTAAGCGAAGCCTTGGCTGCCTGACATGATGAGATGGCCGGTTGCTCTCCGTTCGGTCTCTTCGTGCGGGTTTTTCTCTGCGGGCACTACTGCAGACAATCCACGCGCGGATGGACCGGCCATCTCATCATCTTGTCATGCCTAGTTGGAAACACTCCTGTGTCCGTTGGTTACCCGCCCGTCGAGCATCTGAAATACCCGGTCGCAGGTCGCCGCGACCCGTGGATCGTGGGTGACCAGCACAAAGGTGGTCTCCGTCTCCCTGTTGATGCGGTGCATCATCTGGATGATCTCGGTGGAGCTTGAGGAGTCCAGGTTGCCAGTCGGTTCATCTCCGAAGATGACTCTGGGGCTGTTGACCAGGGCTCGAGCGATGGCTACCCGCTGCTGCTGACCGCCGGAGAGTTCCGTGGGTCGGTGGTTTTCCCGGCCGGCAAGTCCGACCTCGTGAAGCGCGCTCCACGCCGCTTCGCGGGCTTCGCGCCTCCCTCTGCCGGCATAGGTGGCTGCTAATACGACATTCTCCAGAGCTGTCAAGCTCGGCACGAGGTTGAAGGTTTGGAAGATGAATCCTACTTCGCTGCGTCTCAGTTCGGTCAAACCGCGTCCGGACAGTCTGTCCACTCTCCGTCCGTTCAGCCACACTTCGCCCGAGTCGGCGGAGTCAAGGCAGCCGAGCACGTGCAGCAGGGTCGATTTGCCTGAGCCGGACGGACCCATGATGCCCACCATCTCGCCTTCGTATATCTCAAGCGAGGCGTCCCGCAAGGCGTCGACATAATTGTCCTTACCCATGACATAGCGTTTATGGATGGCTCTGCCACGGATGATGATTCCGGTGGTGTCGCGGACCGGTGCCTGCTCGGTATCGCGGAACGTAGCTACGCGAAGCGGGGTATGGTCCGGGGCGGCAGCCGGTACGGCTGCCGCCCCGTGGCTGTTCTCCCACTCGCAGGGCGCGGTGTCGGCCGGTGTCGGGGCGGCTATTCTGCCGGGTCTGCTGCCGGTGGCTCTCTCATTCGTAGTGTCTGCAGTGCCCGTAATTGCGTGCATCACGCTCTCCTCTTGGCTCTCGTATTCCGTTGTTAGTTATTCGTAGCGAAGGGCAAGAACCGGCTGCAACCTGGCCGCGTGCAGCGAGGGATACAGTCCGCTCAACAGACCTAGAATCACCGCGAATGCGACCGTTCCCACAGCCAACCTGGGTGTTACTAGAAACAGGTCGAGATTGGATGAAGCAAGCAGTCTGTCGGTCACTGTGGCGGCCAGCCATCCCAAGAACAACCCGGAGACTCCTCCGATCAGACCGATGACCCCGGATTCAGTAAGAAACTGGCCCACAATCTGACCGTCGGAAGCGCCGATTGCCTTGCGCACCCCAATTTCGCGCGTGCGCTCGCTCACCGACATGGTCATGGTATTGACCACCGAGAGGCCTCCCACGAAGAGCGCGATGATCGCGATTCCGTATAGGATGGCGTTGAAGATCCCGGTGACGCTGGCTATCTGCTCCTGGAATGCGCTGGGTCCGGAAGCTTCCACTCCCGGGACAGCTTCATCGATCCTCGTGGCCAGTTCTTCCGGATCGGTGCCCGGGGTGGGGTAGACGACGAACCCGGTGACGAGGTCGTTTGGGTCGACTTGGCTTTTCACCATGTCGGGTAGGTCTTGGAGAAAGAGCCGCTGCGCGTCGGACAGAGTCATGTAGACCTCGGTGTCGGGCGCGGTCAGGGTTTTGTCGAGAATCCCGACTACGGTGAACTCCTCGCCCCGCACGGTGACCGTTCCACCCACCTTCGCGCCGAGCCTGTCAACCAGATCGGATCCCACCACCACCGATCCGGCATCGTTGGAGGTAAGAGCACGCCCCTGGGAGTAGGTGAATTGAAAACTCTCCAGCTCCAGGCCGCGCATATCGCTCCCGTTGATCATCGCGGGCATGCCGAATGACATGGAATTCTCGGTGTCAAGCAGCGTGCCAATTTCAG
>CAZOJR010000017.1:0-1873 GCA_964580165.1 uncultured Gaiellales bacterium | reverse complement strand
CACCTCAGCCACACCGGGCACACTCTTGATGGCCTCATACTTGCTGAGGGAGAGAGGCGCCATAGAGTACATGCTGGCGTCTTCCGCCCCCACGATTACTTTGTCCGAATAGTACTGGGTGCCGCCGGAAACGAGCAGGTTGATCTTCTCGGCCATGCTTCCCATTACCACGAGTGCCAGCACTCCTATTGTGATGCCGGAGATGGTGAGCACAACCCTCAATTTTCGCCGGAAAACGTTTCGTAGAGTCTGCATTGTTACCCCTTCTGCCTCCTGCCCGCTTTGGTGTCGATCTAAAACCATACATAACCTACGCTTACTATATAACACCTTATATTATGAAGTTAGTAGTAGTCAAGAGGCAGACACCAGGCATCTGCAACAAGCGGTACGATGTTCACAAAGAGGCCAAGGGAGGCTCAATGACGTCGAGGTTGCGGGTCTATCTCGCGGGGCCGATTAGGGGCTGCAACGATGAGCAGCGCACTCATTGGCGAAGCGAGGTCAAACAAGCCCTGAAAAGGGATTTCGATTTTGAGGATCCGGCCGAGTGGTCCGGCGACTATGTGCTCTCACGCGAAATCTCCAAACTCGAAGCCTGCGACATTGTGCTCGCCAACATGTGGAAGGAGTCCGTCGGCACCGTCCTGGGTGTCATCAGAGCCTGTCATCAGGGTAAGCCGGTGGTGCTCATCGACCCGAACCACATCCACAGCGCGATATTGAATGGTCTGGTGGCTCCGGAGAAGCCGGTCTACACGATTGATGAGGCATGCAAGCGGCTGCAGGAACTGGCCGGTGAATTCACCCGTAGCTTCGTGGTGCGCAAACGGGACGGCCGCGATGAGCCCTTTGCCACCAAGAAGCTGGTGGAGTCGGTTTCTCTGGCGGCGGCTGCCGCTGGGGTCACAGACCTCGCCTTGGAGGAGCAGATCTCGGGCCCTGTGATCTCGGCACTCCGGCGTCGTGGCAGCCTGCACGGTCTGGTGGAGACGGGCGAGATCCGGGAGGCGCTCTTCGACCGGCTGGGCTGGATGAGCGCCGACCCCGCGCAGGCTATGGAGGTGCGCAGGCGATCCCAGGCGATCCTTGATGTCTGGCGAAAGCATGAGGCTAGCAAAGATGCCGAGCGGGCGATGCTTGAGGCACAGAAGCTTGTTACGGCGCTACGGGCTGAGCGCGAGGTGCTGCTTAAAGAGCTGGAGGCTCGGGATGCTCGCATCCGCGAGCTTGAGCGTAACCCTCCACCTGTGGTTGAGCCTCCCCCGGCTGATCTCACCGAGGCGCTTCGCCGGGTTCAGATCGACTTCGCCGGGCCGTTACATATTCACGGCCGGGCTTTCGAGAGTGCGGAGGCGTCGCCATACCGTGATGTGTCCCAGGCCTGGGAGGCTCTCCAACTCCTGGGTCGTTACGCTACCGAGCGGCAACTGGCCGAGCTCTTGGGGGAGAGATTCGCCGGGGCCAAACAGTGGTTTGGTGACCATCGGGACGAGGTCTCCGGAATGGAGTATGTGTCCAGGGAGAGCGAGACTGTACGAGGTATGTACCGGGAGGAGCGAACCGTCGTGCACGAGGGTACGCCTCTGTTCGCCGAGCAGCACCTCTGCTTGGGGGATTCGTTCGATCCTCAGTATTGCCTGCGCATCCACTTCGCTTCTTCAGGGGACAAAGTAGTTGTGGCATGGTGTGGGAGACATCTGCGAAACACACGGAGCGGGTAGGGGGATAAGTTCGGGTCCAGCTCCAGTTTCGGCTCCAACTCCAACCCAACCCCACCATGCTCGCGGCGATTGATCAGTGTCCTGCGCACTGATGTTCCTCCTGCTATTCTCGGTCCAGGCCAGTCAAGGGATATGGAAGGGGTGCAGCA
>CAZOJR010000016.1:7867-15839 GCA_964580165.1 uncultured Gaiellales bacterium | reverse complement strand
TCTGTCGTGTCGGCGGCCACCAAGGCGACCACATCACCACGGCGGTTGATCTTCTTGCCGGCGATCACCGGGAACTGCGTGACACCGGTGCCCTTCTGACGGGGAACATGCGTCGGACCGGATAGGTTGTTAGTCCCCTTGACGTCCCCGGCGGTAAGGACCTTGATAACGCCCGGCATCTGCTCCGCCTCGGATGTATCGATGCTGATGATATTGGCATGATGAGCCTCAGCCAGCACTACCGCCAGGTGAGCGGTACCCTCCGGCATCCTCAGCGCGATGTCGTTGCCGTACTCCGCCAGACCGGTGACCTTAGCGAGCGCGGTTGGTCTCGGGTGTTTAGACCCGTAGATATCCTTCTCGCCTTCGAAGTCATAGGTAATGTCTTCAACTGTGGCTTCGCCGCGCATAACTCTGGCAGCCGCCATTACCGAGTCCACCAAAGGTTTGTACCCGGTGCAGCGGCAAACATTGTGATGATCCTTGAACCACTGCCTCACCTCTTCGCGGGTGGGCGAAGGGTTCTCATTCAGAAGTCCGTACGCAGAGACAATGAAACCCGGCGAGCAGAATCCACATTGAGCACCGCCATAGGTAATCCATGCCTGCTGCAGCGGATGCAAATGTTGGGGAGTGCCGATACCCTCGATCGTGGTGATCTCGCTGAACTCTGGCACCCGCTTCATCTTCTTGGTACAAGAACGTACCACCTCGCCGTTTAGAATCACCGAGCACGCGCCGCAGACGCCGGTTCCGCACCCGACCTTAACCCCGGTAAGACCGATGCGGCGAAGCACCTCTGCCAGAGAATCCTTGTCCGGATCGCAGACAATGAATCTCTCGACGCCGTTGATCGTTAAACTCAGTCTCGTAAGTCTCATGCCATCTTTCCTATCTTCCGTAAAGAACACGTCCCTTTACCGTATTCTTGATACTCCTCTTCATGTCAGTCTACCCTACCTCCCCCGGCGAAAGACAGTCCTCACATTCCAAAAAGAACGGCTGTGCAATCAGCAGGTAGTAACCCGGGCGTGCGGCAATCACCGACTCCCGTAACCCCGAACCGGCATCTATTGCCGCATCCCAAAACGCTGCAGCCGAACCGTACGAAAAGATCAAAGAGGCGGTCAGGGACTTCAGGGCATCGGATCGATCTTGCCAAACCCGCACAGTAAAACCCTCCCGCTCGAAGAGCGATAGGGTCGCTCTCTTCCCGGCGGAACCGCGCAGGCAAGCAGCACGACTGACGGACGTCAGCGAAAGAGGCCTCTCCGAATTTCTGAGATACATGTCGGTGACGGCTAGGTGCCCTGATGGTCGAAGAACACGCCGGACTTCTTGGAGCACCAGGTCGGGATGGTCCAGGGTGGAAATGAAGCACTCAGAGAACACGCAATCAAAATATCCATCCGGAAACGGAATCTCCTCCGCCCGGCCGAGAACCCAAGTGATCGCCGGGTCACGAACGGCAGCTTCGTCGATGAACCGGGCTGAAGCATCCAAACCTACGGAGGCAACACCCCAGCGCCGGGCAAGATAGGAGGCTGTGGATCCAACTCCGCAGCCCAGATCGAGCACACGCTGCCCCGGCTGGAGATCACACCCGGCAGCCAATTCCCCGGTTAGGTCAAGGCCGCCAGGTCGGAACTCCGCGCCCGCAGCGGCGCGGAAATGTTCTTGCTCATAAAGACTGCCCATAGCGATTGCAGATCATACGCTGCTTGAGCCGGCTCACTTGTGTCTACCCTGGTTGATCCGGCGGGTTTCCGGACAGGTCAACTATAATGTTCGAATCATAATGTTTGAATCACATGGGTTCAATTCAGAGGCAACACCACCCCAGCAGGCAAGGGAGGGATTGGTGAAGAGAAGCGAGCATGCCGTCGAACAGTTCAAGTCCGGTCTCAACTGTTCTCAATCCGTCTTTGGAGAATTCGCAGAAGATCTGGGGGTCGACCTCGACACAGCCTGCCAGATCGCCTGCGGTTTTGGGGGCGGCATGGGCCGTACTGGTGGCGTGTGCGGAGCCGTAACAGGCGCCATTATGGCCATCGGTCTCGCGAACTGCGGCCCCGACCCCCGCGATCGTGCCTCAAAACTCCACGTTTACAACCTCGTGCGGTCGTTCATTGAACAGTTTGAAGCCCACCATGAAACAACCTTGTGCCGGGATTTGCTGGGCTGTGACATCTCCACAGTCGACGGCTACGCCGAGGCAGATAACCTCGGGCTTTTCAGGACTCACTGCCCGAGATACGTGGAAAGTGCGGTAGAGATACTAGAGAATATCCTCGAGGAGAAGTGACCACTTCGTCCGACGACCCCCTATTGGATGCGCCACAACGGCAGATGGAAGACCATCTTCAAAGCACGGAGCTTCCACCGACTGAAAGCATCTGCCCCGAGTGTCTGGCGAGAGTACCAGCGGTACGCGTTCGTGAAGGGACAGACATCTATCTGGCCAAGACCTGCCCGGATCACGGCAGTTTCAAGACAGTTATCTGGCGGGGTCCTCCACACTATTCAACCTGGCTAAGGGATAAGCCTCCCAACAATCCCATCTTCACACAGACCGTAGCGGAGAGAGGATGCCCGCTGGATTGCGGACTATGCACCGAGCACCGCCAGCAGACCTGCTGCGTGCTTCTCGAGGTGACCACCCGCTGTAATCTCGGCTGCCCCATCTGTTTCGCCTCCTCCGGTGGATTACAGGTGCCCGATCCCAGCATGGACACGATCAACGGGTGGTACCGGCTCCTCCGCGAGAGTGTAGGTTCGTGCAACATCCAACTTTCGGGTGGCGAACCCACCATGCGGGACGATTTGCCCGAGATCATCACCATGGGCCGCGACATGGGGTTCTCATACTTTCAGCTCAACACGAACGGTCTGCGTCTGGCCTCTGAGCCTGGATATGCAGACCGGCTGAAGCAGGCCGGGCTATCGACGGTCTTTCTTCAATTCGACGGATTGGACGACCACGTCTACCAAATCACGCGCGGCAGAGCGCTCTTCAGACAGAAAGAGGCCGCCATTGCCCGTTGTGCGGAGGCCGGGCTCGGCGTGGTGCTTGTCCCCACCCTCATCCCCGGCGTCAATCTGGATGAAATAGGACGCATCATCGACTATGCGGTGCAACGGCTCCCCGCCGTCCGCGGGGTGCACTTTCAGCCCATGAGCTACTTCGGTCGCTATCCGCAAGCGCCCGGCGACGCGGATCGTTATACGCTTCCCGAGCTAATGAGAGACATCCAGACGCAGACCGGCGGCTTGATACCCCTGGACAGCTTCCGCCCGTCCTGCTGTGAACACTCCCTGTGCTCCTTTCATGGCGACTATGTGTTGCTGGAGGACGGGTCGATCCGGTCGCTGGCTGCGCCGGCCTCAGCCGCGACCGATGCGGCTGAGGCGGCCGGCACCACTGCCGGCAAATCCGGCGCCGCCGAGCCGCCTACCGGCGGCTCGGCCTCTTCTTGCTGCTGCCGCGGCCGGACGGCCATTCAAAATCCAGCTGAGAAGAAACGAACCCACGTCGCACGCCGCTGGTCGCTAACCGGATCATCATCGGAAGCCTGCAGTCCGGCTGGAGGATCAGACGGCGGCGCCCGGAGCGGTGCCGGAAGCGCAACCGACAGCGGCGAGGACCACGGGAATGATGCCAGCAGCGGGACAACCGCCGCCGGGACAACTACCGGCGGAACAACCGCGGCCGGGGCAACCACTCTGGACAGCTTTCTCGACCGGCTGCGAAACTACAGCTTCACCATCACGGCCATGGCCTTCCAGGATGTCTGGAATCTCGACCTCGAACGGCTCCGCAATTGCTGCCTTCACGTGGTTGGCCCCAGCGGAAAGATCATCCCTTTCTGCGCTTACAACCTCACCAACGCGGCAGGCGTCCCGGTTCATCGACCGAGCACACCGCAGACAGCGGCACACGCACCACAGACGCCGACACGCGGGCCCCAGCCAGCGGCGCGCGCACCTTGGGCGGCGACATTCGGCCAAGCAGGATCACAGGCTAGGCCGGGAGCCGGCCTGGAGGCCGGATTGGAGTCCGGATTGGAGGCCAGACCAAGCACCTCCCCACCTATATGAAGCAGATGAGCGACCGCACTCCGCTGACACCTCTAGAACCGTGGATTGCCTCAAAGATCGGCCATGGGGGACGGCGTCTCAGCCCCGAAGCGCTCCGCTCATACCAGCTCACGAGACTGAATGAGACTCTCGCCCGCGTACAGACTCATAGCCACTTTTATCGGGAGCTGCTGGGTAAGCGCGATATCCGGCTGACGGCCCTCGAAGACCTAGCGGACCTGCCTTTCACAACTGCCGAAGACCTCAAGAAGGCCCCCCTCGGTTTTGTTTGTGTGTCTCAGAATGAGGTCGAGCGTATCGTCACCCTGCCAACGTCAGGCACAACAGGTCCACCTAAGAGAATCTACTTCACCCTGCGGGACCAAGAATTGACCCGGGATTTCTTTCACCGGGGGATGTCTACCCTGGTCGAAGCCGGCGACCGGGTTCTCATCCTCCTTCCGGGCAGCCTTCCGGGCAGTGTGGGTAAACTCCTCAAAGAAGGACTGGCGCGCGTGGGCGTGGACGGTATCCCCCACGGGCCGGTAACCGACCCGCGGCACACCCTGGGTGTGATCAAGAGCGAACGAGTGACGGCGCTGGTAGGCATCCCGGTGCAGGTGTTCTGGCTGGCCAGGCTGGCCGTGACCGCTCGTTCCGCCCACCGCGTCAACCTGAAGAGCGTGCTGCTCAGCACCGACCGCGTACCGCACATCGTGGCCGAAACCATAGAACGGACCTGGGACTGCGATATTTACAATCACTACGGCACCACCGAAATGGGGCTTGGAGGAGGCGTGGACTGCCAGGCCAAATGCGGCTATCACCTCAGAGAGGCCGACCTGTTTTTCGAAATCATCGACCCGGCCACGGGGCTGCCAATGCCCGAAGGAGAATGCGGCGAAGTAGTCTTCACCACCCTTACCCGCACGGCAATGCCGTTGATTCGCTACCGCACCGGCGACTTGAGTCGATTCATACCGGGACCCTGCCCGTGTGGCACCGTACTCAGAAGGATGGCGCATATTCACGAGCGTATGTCCGATGGCGCCACCCTGCCCGGAGGTGAGATCCTTCGCCAGCGCGACTTCGATGAAGCGCTCCTCAAGATAGACGGGCTGGCCGATTTCAGGGTACTCTTCGCGCAAGAGGGAGACCGCGCCATATTCGTCGTCCGCATCCGACCTTTCGAGGCCGGACCAGCTTTGGACAAGAACGCGGTGCTCCGAGCGTTGGGCGCCATGCCCGTGTTCTCGGCCTACCAAGCACGAGAACAGATATCGATACGTGTGCTGGATTGGGATGACCGCGAACCAGTCACATCTGGAACGGCGAAGAGAAGGATAGTGAATTTGAAGGAGATCAGCGGATGAACTCAGAAGCGGCAAAGGCCGCGCGCTCGCTCATCGAAAAGAAAGGCAGCTTTGCCTGGGCAACCATCCTCGATACCCAGGGATCCACCCCCCGGCATGCAGGAGCGGCAATGCTGGTTGAGGCCGGCGGTTCTATCACCGGTACGATCGGCGGTGGTCCTCTGGAGGCGATTGCCATCCAACGGTCTTTGGAAGTGATCGAAACTGGCGGTTTTTATCTGGAGAGATTCGACGCCACTCAGCTCGGGATGGCGTGTGGCGGGGGCGGAATACTGCTGATCGAGCGTGTCGATCCAAGCCGGCAGACGATACATGATCTCTTTCGTGGGCTCGCAGGGCTTCTCGAGAGCGGACGGAGGGGCTGGCTCATTACGGTGATCCCAGAAGGTGCTTGGCTCACGTCCGCGGACTGCGCAACTTCTGGCTCTGCAATCGCGGGATCTGAGTCTTTCGTGCGCAGGTGCCTCGTCGATTCCGATGCCTCCATTGCCGGCGATCTGATCTGTGCCCCGGAAGATCTCCGGGAACTCGCCAAGCGAGGAGGCACATACGACCGCATAGTGGCAGGCGATCCTACCCGAATCTACGTCGAGCCTGTAGGCGCCCAAGGCACCGCGTATGTGTTCGGGGCGGGGCACTGCGGTCAAAGGCTGGCGCCCGTGCTCGGCGGCCTCGGGTTTTTCACCGTGGTCATTGACGATCGCCCCGATTTCGCCAATTGCGACCGCTTTCCTACCGCCGACCGCATCGTTGTGCCGGAATCGTTCGAAGGCGTCGTGGAAACGCTCCCCATCGACGGAGACAGCTACATCGTGATCGTGACCAGAGGCCACAGCCACGACACCACTGTTCTCGCGCAGTCACTCAGGACCGAGGCGCGCTACATCGGCATGATAGGCAGTAACAAGAAGGTCGCCGGGGCTTTCAAGACATTGACCGAGGCAGGCTTTTCCGCCGACGACCTGGCGCGGATACATGCGCCCATCGGCCTCACCATAGGTGCGGAAACCCCTGAGGAGATTGCCATCAGTATTGCCGCAGAGATGATCCAAACTCGCACGTCGAGTGATTAACAAAGCGGAATAGAGAACCGCGCGGTCGAGGACCGCGGGGACGGAGAACCGCGGGGCAGTGAGCAGAGGACCAAGCGACGAAAAGCTGGGTGACCGGCACGCGCCCGGTCACGGCCACACAGCTCGACTCGCTTTCTAGAGTGTCCTGTCGTCCGGCTTCGCCGGGAACACGGCCGCAATCACGCCGGTTACTGCAAGACTTCCCCTTGACTCCCCTCCCCTGCCAGAACTCCTGACTTTTCTCCCCTACCAGGACCTATCTCTGCCCCGACGGTGGATTGATACGAATAGTCCCGTCTTCATCGTATTCGTCGTCGTATTCTCCGTCCTCGTCGTAATCCTCGTCGCCTTCCTCATACGATCCGGACGCGAGACGCCTCTTGAATATGTAGAGAGTTGTAGATCCTGACGAATCGATCGCGACCAGTTCCCACCCTTCGCTTCCCAGTTCATCCAGTTGCGGCTCGAGGGTTTCCTCTCCCCCCTCGGCAGTCTCGCCTGTGATGGGAATCACCCTGTATTCCCACGTGACATTTGCCATTGGCTATCCGCCTCTCGATCGCTGTCTGTTTCCCCGTCCAGAATAGCGCAGGAAGCAAGACAAGCGGAGGACAAAGGCGATGAGACCTGCCCGGCGCGCATCTGGGATGACTTCTACCGGGTGGAGCAATCCCGCAGCCGCGAATCAGGCGGCACCGGACTGGGGCTGGCCGTGAAGCGACGATCGGCGGCGATCGCACAATGGGGGTCCACTTCAACAGCCATTTCCATAGACTGTTGACTCATAATGCTGCTTCCGCCTACTGCCCAATGGCTTCCGTGAACCGAGACTCCCCGTCAGACTCTTCTCACGATTCGTCGTCCCCGATTGGCGGCCCGCCCGTGTCGTGTACGACCGTATGAAGCTCAAATATGCACCACTGTTTGAACAGAGCAGCCGAACGATTTCGTGGCCATAAGTCCGGGTCCGTGTACCAGCTGTTGAGTTCTTCCTCGAATAGAATGACGGCGTTCCGCTCAAACCACTCTTCGAACTCATCCTCGTCTTCTACGTTAACTAGATATGCGGTGCTGTCCTCGTTGGCGCCGGCCAAGGTGATGCTGTGATTCGGGTTCGGATCGGCCGCATTGATCCAATCGACGAACGGCTGCCTGTAGCGGATGATTAGTACGGCGCGATTGATCATTGGCTATCTCCCATCCCCATCGCCTGCCCTTCGTAAGAGGTCTCCTGCGGTGTTTCGGATACGCAGACTGGACTGTATATGCCGCTCTGGGGGGGCGTCAAACAAACTGCGGAGCCTTGGCCGCCGCGGTTGAGCGCTGCACGCGAACCCATCTCGGCCCGTGGAAGCTGCTACTTCAGAAGTCCAGCACGTACCACTACTTCGATGGCCCACGGGCTTTCACCCAACGTCCCCGTTGACGCACGGCCGCAGGATATCAGTT
>CAZOJR010000016.1:606-7857 GCA_964580165.1 uncultured Gaiellales bacterium | reverse complement strand
GAACCTCGCGATCAAGCCGCTCGCCCAGTTGATCCGCCGCCACATCCAGGTCATAGTCAGCCTGAAGACCGAGCCAGAACTGCGGCGTCGTATCGAAAAACCGCGCCAGACGCAACGCTGTCTCGGCAGTCACGCGACGCTTGCGCAAGACGATCTCGTTGATACGCCGAGGGGGCACGCCGATGCTCAAGGCCAGCCTGTTTTGGCTAAGACCAAGGGGGATGAGGAACTCCTCGAACAGCACCTCACCGGGATGTACCGGCGCAAGCTTCTTGGTCGTCATGACATACCTCCTCTCTAGTGATAGTCCACGATCTCCACGTCGTAGGCATCTCCGCCTTTCCAGACGAAGCAGATCCGATACTGGTCGTTTATGCGGATACTGTGTTGACCCTCACGGTCTCCCGAGAGTCTCTCAAGCCTGTCGCCCAGCGGATTGCGAAGATCGTTGATGGCATGCGCGTTGCTGAGCATCCTTAGCTTGCGCAGTGCAATCGCCTGTATATCGCCTGCCAACTTGCGGGAGAACTCCCGGTTGTAGATCTTCTCGGTCTCAGCGTCGGCGAACGACTTGATCATGGTCACAGCATATAACGCCAGGCGTCATACGTCAACCGTTATGGGGCCGACGTTCCTGAAGGCAAGCGGCAATACGAAGCGGTGTCCACTCAATTTTGAACCGCCCCGGGTTCCGCGTCAACCCTTTCAGGTGAGACGGTCAAGGAGAGCGACGGTGAGCACAGAATCGCCGAATACCTCACTTCAGCGGGAGAACTCCAGCTTGGAGGCCATAAGCGCGAACTGCTAGGGCAACTGGAGGAGGCGGCCGAGAAAGACTTCGTCACTGAAAACGTCGTCATACCATGATCCGCTTTTGCACAACTTGACAGACACAACCCGCTCGAAAAACCCTTATTTCCGGGGGATTTACTCCGAAACCAGTACTGCTCGCACCTTCTCGCTTCTTCTCGTTTTGGCAGGTTTCGGCACCGAGCGGCAACAAAATGGCGACAGATTCCTCGTCCGATATCCCCCACGTGGCTCTCCCTCACGCTGTCCTCTCCGGGGCGCGCACGTCCTCCCGCACCCTAACTGGATCTAGCAGGCTATTCCCAGGGAGTTCAAGAAGCGGTGAGTGTCATAACCGGTCGGACCGGCTTCATAGCAGGCCCGGACCTGGGAAGAGTTGCCCAGACGAAACACGAGCTTACGGATGGCCTCCGGGGTGTTGGGGATGGTGCGCTCCTCGCAGGCCAGAGCTCCGGGGCGAAGAGCGGCGACGGCGATGGTTTCCTTATGCACGTCCAGTCCCAGATGTGTAAAGTTGTCCATAGTGGCCGGTTCCTCTCGGTGTGTGGCTCTCTCTGCGGACAGTCCCGCGGTCAATCCACGTTATACGCCGATGGACCGGCCATCTCATTATGACTAGTGGCAAGTCAGTGGACCTACAGCCCGTAGATCTCCCCAAGCAGCTCCCTCACACCGGCAAGCGTCAGGCCGGTCACGCCAAATACCTTGGGCTTCGGTCCATCGAGTAGTGCTCGGGCGATGAAATCGGCTAAGTCGGCCTTGATCCGCCGGGGCAGGGGTACGCGCTCGTCGGGCGGGATCAGTTGGCTGAGACGGACGACGTCGTTTCGGTGCTTCTTGATTTCCCCGCTCTGGACCAGCTTCCCGCTCGCGCGCCGCTCCGTCAAATCGAGCCAGGCTCGGGCCTTGAGAGGAATCAGGTGGGTCGGCGAGAGCACTGTCACCCCAGCGTCGTTTCGCCTACCCTCCATGACCAGATGGTAATAGTCATCATCGATCAAGATCGCTGAGAGGCTGGAAACATCATCAGATATCGGTATCGGGACCAGGTGCCAGTCGGCGGGTGGGATTATCAGATCGGGCTTGCGAGCAAGCAACTCGATCATCTCGGGATACCTGGTATCCCGAGGATTCCTGAAGCGGTAGAGGACCGGCCCCCCTGTGTTCTTTTCCGCAATCTCATATCCACCTGCCTGGATGAAGTTCCAGAAGGCTCTGCCGAAATCTACGTCTAGCGCCTCCAGACACAGCACGATGTCCAGGTCCTTGGTGACGCGGAACTCGAGAGCGGCCGCATCCAAGGCCACGAATGTGGCGGCGCCGCCAATGAGTACATACCTGTCCTCGTAGCCGGCAAAATGCTCCGCGAAACGGTCGAGCCCCGCTACCACTCGACGCCTCGCATCATCTCTTCGAGCGCGGACTGGACGCGCTCGTCCTCGTCCTCCCGCAGATCGAGGTATAGAGACAGGCGATCGACCGCCTCTCTGTCGGAGAGGAGGCGCGGAGAGTATCTCCAGACCTCGATCTCCAAACCTGCATCATCGGCCGCCTCTACCAGCTGCAGGCCATGCCGCGCATCAAGCCGGGCGACTTCGGGCACCGCCAATGCCCTCGTCGGTCTTCCGGATGGGGCTAGTGACGAGTACCGGGCCAGCCCGCTGACGCCGGAAAGCTGCCCAGCGTCACGTAGAGCGTCCGTCTCGGCGGATATCCACATTCGTTTGGAGACCGGGCTCGCTAGCAGCGGCTGCGCCCGATCCCATATCTCGAGTCGAGAGCCGGCCAAAGTAACGACTCTCTGCCTGTCGACCCGAGACGTGTGAACCAGAGTGGCCGCCTCCAGCTGATCGAAGGCCCGCACCATAGCCATGCTCGTATAGCCGAGCATCGCCGCCATGTCGGTAGGAGTGCTCTCAGCTAGATCTGAGTGCAGGAGCACGTAGAGTAAGGCCGCCTGCGCCGAAGGGCTGAGGCGTCGGTGTTCCAGTTGGCGCGGTCGGAAACGCTCCTGGAGGCTGAGGCCGAGGAAGGGAAGATACAGCTGCGTCCCGGGCACGATGAACGGGATCCTTGCGGCTATCAGGGAACGGCGCACCCCGGGTGTGATCCGGTCCAGTACAAAGACCACCGGAAGCGGAGAGTAGCGTTCAAGGGTCTGTCGATGCACGTTCATCGCACGGACAGAGAGATCAGAGCGGCTGACGGCGAGAAGGACCCGCGCGTCCACCAGCCGTCCTTCGAAGAACTTGTACTGAGTTCTCAGGAAAGCTGGGAGCGCTGCCTGCCGGGACCACTCGGCCATGCGCAGGGGGGCGTGAAGCTGGTTTCGCACGTACCGCTGAAGCTCATCAACCGCTGGCATGTTCACCTACCTCGCCCGATCTTAACCATCTTGGCGCATAATAACATCTCTTTGTTTATCGTGCGCCCAATCGTTTATCTTGAGCCATTCGGTGGTAGCCCAAGGAAGGCCATCAGACGTCCCGGTGGGCAGGACGTCGGTCTTAAAGGGCAGACCCCATATGAGGTCCTGAGAGAGAAGCTGCTACTGTGTAGGGCGTCAACCGAGGTCGTACAGGTCACAGTACCCCGCGGAGGCTGATCTTCTCATCCCATCTGCAAATCCCCACATGCCGGAGGCGGGACTCGAACCCGCACGGGCATAGCCCTACGGTGTTTAAGACCGTTGCGTCTGCCATTCCGCCACTCCGGCTGGAGCCTATTATCCGTCATCGATTGAGATCACGGAAGCATGTTACTCAGCCAGTCAAGCTGACAGCAAATCAGCAATCTTCAGACGGCGCGCTCTTCAAAGGAGCGAAGACCGCTTCCATCACCTCGAGCGCAAATCGAGCATAGGCCGTCGCGGGACCACCACCCATCTCGATACCGACCTCTATGGCCTCGAGGACCTCTACTTCCGTCGCGCCTGCGCTCGCTGCCTGCTCAATATGCCACTGCATACACGATTCACAGTTGATAACGACGGAGATGCCTATCGCCACCAGCTCCTTATACTTCCGAGAGAGAGCGCCATCCGAATATGTGGCTCGTTCCATGTCAAGGAAGGCCGCATAGACAGGAGAACGCAAGTTCAGCAATTGCTGATGCGCTTTTTTCCTCTTGCGTATAAGTTCATCTATCTTCTCCACCAAGTGACCTCCACGGCAAACCCTTTTTCCAAGTTGCGCCCGTGCAGACGCACGGACATCCGTAGGCACTGCAACGCCATGCGTCCGACGGCGGAGCGCACCACGACACCACTATGCTCCTCTTAGCACCAACCCGTCCAGGAGATCGCGCTCGGAGACTGTCATCCGGTTGTAGCCCAGTGTTTCCATAGCCGCCTGCACAATGACCGCTCCGGCCACGATAACCGGCGCGCGTCCCGCCTGTACGCAAGGTAGGGCGGCACGTTCCGCAGTCGTCAATGCGCCCAACCGGGCCGCAAGTTGACGAACACTATCCAGTGAGAGTTCGCTCAGATGGATCGAATCCGCGTCGTATCTCTCCAAACCCGCATCCAGGCAGGCGAGTGTGGTCACGGTTCCAGCCACTCCCACCAGGCGGCAGCTTCTTGAACTCGCCGGCAGGCTTACCGAAGGCCTCCCTTCCAATAGCCCCTCCTCCAAAGACCCCCCTTCCGAGGATGTCCCGTCGCACGAACCTCCGCCCGGGTAGGGCGTCCGTCCGCTCAACTCGGCGCCAAACCGGTGCCGGACACCTTCAAACGCCTGCGCCGCCTCCCGATAGATCGCCTCTATCTCCCCGGCCACCGGAGGATCCGACTTTATCCATGTATCCGTGGCTCGGCTCGCACCCAGCTGTAGGCTCACCGTCTCGATTGTCCCTTCTTCAGCGTGGACGATAAGCTCGGTGCTGCCTCCCCCCACATCCAAGAGCACCATGGATTCCGAAGGACAATCCAGGGAGGCCCCGGCATAGGCCAACTCGGCCTCTCTGCATCCCGACAGCACCGCGACATCAACACCGTGTTGCTCCCCGAGAGTCGCAAGAAACTCGCGCCCGTCAAGCGCTTCCCGGGTCGCGCTGGTCCCGGCAAGAAGAAGTGACTCGACGCCATAACCACGTGCCTCGGCAGTGAAGCGGGCCACGACCTCGGCAGTACGGCGCCGAGCCCCGCCGGCCAGCGGCCCGCCCGGGCGCAGACCCTCTCCCAGCCTGGTCACCTCAGCCTTCCGGACCAGCGTGCAGGGTCGCCCGTCCACCACGTCGGCCACCAGCAATCGCACCGAGATCGTGCCTACGTCGATCACCGCCCGCCTGCCGTCCGGCCTGTTCGCCAAATCCCAGCGAGAACAACGGCCGCCGGCACACCAACAGTCCGCCGCGGGTGGCAAGAATCTGTCCCACACCTGCCGGGCCCCCGCATCCATGCCGGCGCATGCTCCTGTGGCCGGCGCATGCGCCGGCCAGCCGGACATCGTCGCCAGCAGAGCCGCTGCGTACGCATGCAGACACGAGGCAATCTCGGGTCCGCGAGGACCGCCGATTCCGGCATCCAGCCGCGCATCGCCGTTAACGGCTGACGGCGCGCCGCCGGCCAGTTCGATCCTTCTTCTCCGATAGAGCGCCGTGATCCTGTCCAACAGGTCTCGCAAAGTCACGTCGGCCTCGACGGCGGACTTCAACGCGCGCACGCCACCGGCCGCCTCCGCCCGGCTCACGGCCACGACCATGGTCGGGCAGGTCAGATAGAGCAGTGTGGGATTGGGCGCGCCCCCTGTCAGCACTGGAGCCGTCTCGATAACAGCGGGGTAGTTGAAGGGACATCGGACGGGTACCCCGGTCAAGTCATGCGGCCGTCTGCCAAGTTGACCAGCGATGACGGCTTGGTCCCGCGGACCCACCATCACTTGCGGACCCACCATCGCCCCCATCTTGCCTCCGCGGTCATCTCCAGGCGGCGGTAGTGACGACCGTGGTGGTGGTCGTAGTTGAGCTGGTGGTGGTCGAACTGGTGGAGGTGGTCGAGGTAGTCGAGGTAACAAGGCTGCTATCAAGGGGAAGCAGGCTAAAAGGCACCGACCGGCTGCCGCCGAATGCTCCCGTCTCCGACCCCCCGGCCTTGATGCCAGCAACCATGATGACGATGATCACAGCGATAAGGACACCCACGGCCGCAAGACGCGAGACGCTACTTCTGCGCGAGGCACCGTTCCTGCGCGAACGGCCGTCTCTGTGCGAGCCGCCGTCCCCGCGTAATCGGTCATCTCTGCGCGAACGGACAGCGCTTTGCGGCTGGCTCTCCCTGACGGCGCAATTCCGATCGTCGGGAAAATCCCTCTGGCCAGCACGACGAGATGTGCGCGACTTCTCGTGCCGGTACCTGTCGGATCGGCGTTCTTCGCGCCGGTAGTCGTCATCGAACCACGAGAAATCATCCACGGTTCGCCTGATAGACTCCGGGGCGGACCGCCTCACACCGGGTAGCTCCATACCGGGTTGCTCCGTGCCGGAGCGTCTCGCACCAGGCTGCTCTAAGCCGGGCCGCCCGGCGTCGCGCCTTCCCGAGTCGGAGCTATCTGAGAAACGACGGTCTCTGCGTCTTCCTTCATCCTCGCTCATGCGTGAGAGTTTAGAAGATATCGAGGAACCCGGACAGAACCTTCTCGAAGAATCCGGGCTCGTCTGTTCCAGATCCGGCTTTGTCCCCCTGGGAATCGGCCTCTTCTCCCACGCCGCTCTCTTCCCCCGCGCCATTCCCTTCTTCCACGCCGCTCGACTCGACCTCCGCGTCGCTTGGCTCGGCGGACAACGTGCCGTCTCCTTCCGAATCCTCTTCCGAACCCGAATCCTCTTCCGAATCTTCCCCCAGCCCGGAGATAATGTAGACCTCTTCGCCGGGCTTGGCGTACGTCAAAGCTTCTCGCGCCAGGCCTTCCAGGTATTCAGCCTCGGTGAGCTTCCCCAGTTGGGATTGTAGCTCCGCCTTCTGCTCTTCCAATGCCGCCACCTCGGCCTGCGCTTTCTCCAGTCGTGAACGCGCGTCGACGTACGATTGCAGAGGACCATAGTTGGCGAAAATCGCGATGCCCACAACGGCAAGCAGGATGACCAGCAAGAGGATCCTCCTGCGTCTCGCATACGAAGGGCGCCGCGATTCCTTCGAACCTGGGTCACCGGACGAATCCGGTGCTAATGGGACGTTGGCTCTAGTCATGGTCTGTAATCTATTCGCCCTACGCGCCGCACTGTCCTTTGACGCGGGGTGTCGTGTAGTCCAAGCGCGGCCGGATACCGCTCACCCGGCCCGGCGGCCATCAGTCCGCACCACCGTAACTCTGCGTCACCCGGCCGGCGCCATCTTTACCTGCCGTGGCGGCATCGTCCTTAACTACGGCAGCGACGGGTAAACGCCGTGCCCCCGGGATAGCGGGCCGAGTCGCCCAGCTCCTCCTCGATGCGCAGCAGCTG
>CAZOJR010000016.1:0-596 GCA_964580165.1 uncultured Gaiellales bacterium | reverse complement strand
AGGAGCCCCGGTCTTGATCTGCCCGGCGTTGACAGCCACCACCAGATCGGCGATGGTACTGTCTTCGGTTTCGCCCGAACGGTGGCTTACAACCGCCGTGTAGCCGGCCCGGTGGGCCATAGCGATGGTATCCAGAGTCTCCGACAGTGTCCCTATCTGGTTGAGCTTGATGAGGATGCTGTTGGCCACACCACGCTCGAATCCCATGGCAAGACGTTCGATGTTGGTGACAAAGAGATCATCGCCCACCAGCTGTACCGAATCGCCCGCCAACTTGGTGAGAATGGCCCAACCATCCCAATCCTCCTCGGCCATGCCATCCTCGATACTCACAATCGGATAGCGAGCGCAAAGGTCCGCGTAGTATTCGGCCATCTCACGCGGAGTCAGCATTCGATTCTCGCTCGCAAGAACATAGACACTCCGGTCGGTGTCAAAGAATTCCGTAGCGGCAGGATCGAGGGCGATAGCCGCGTCGACTCCCGGCGTGTAGCCGGCCTTCTCAATCGATTCGAGGATGGCCTTGATGGCGTCTTCGTTACTGCCCAGGTTTGGAGCGAACCCACCCTCATCGCCCACCGAAACCGACAAACCCC
>CAZOJR010000015.1:238-16043 GCA_964580165.1 uncultured Gaiellales bacterium | reverse complement strand
ATACCAGATACCACGCGTGCCGTCGTCGTTTTGCAGTTGCCAGCCGCCCACTAAAATCACCGGTCTGCCGATCTTGGCTGCGAGGCCGATCTCGGAGAGCGTGCCGAAGCCTCCACCCACAGCGATGACAGCGTCACCGGAGCTGACGACCACCAGATTACGAGCATGGCCGATACCTGTAGTGAGCACGTGATCCAGATAGGGATTTGCCGGCGCTCGGTCGTGTCCCGGGAGGACACCGATGGTTGTTCCTCCGGCCTCTTTGGCTCCCCGAGCGGCTGCCTCCATGACTCCGGATAGGCCTCCGCAGACCAGAGTCGCGCCTTCCTGGGCAATCAATCGCCCGATCTCCTCCGCAAGAGCGTATTCGGTTGCTCCACAGCGACTGCCGCCGATAACCGAGATGTACGTACGGTCCATACGGTTAGGATAGCATCGTCTCAGATGATCGCCCCCAGAAGCCTCAAGGCGGCCTCTTTGTCCAGAGGTTCATTCCAGTTGCCGCATTTGGGCGACTGTATACAAGAGGGGCAGCCGCTCTCGCATCCGCAATCGCGTATGAGTTTCCAAGCATCACGCGCCCACTCGGAAAACCGCTCAAAGCCCTGGCGCGAGATTCCTACTCCGCCGGCATGCCCGTCGTAAACAAAAATAGTCGGCTGCTCGGTTTGACTATGCACCGGGGTTGAGAGCCCACCGATGTCCCAGCGGTCACACATGGCGTAGAGAGGGAGCAAGGCTATCAGCGCGTGTTCTACCGCATGAATAGCCCCGGGGAGACGCACCAGATCTTCCTGTGAAGACAGCAGTTCGGGCGGGATGGTGAACCACATGGACTCGGTTATAAACTCCTGCCGTGGGAGGTCAAGTTCCTCTGTCCCGAGCGCCTGGTCACTGCCGACCCGCTTCTTCTGGAAGGCAACCACGCGGGTGCTGACCGCTATCTCACCCAGGTGCAGTGACAAGGGGCCGCGAGTGGTCTGCAGACTCTCGCTGATTATGCGGGTGTCGGTCTCGCGCCGGGGGATCGTGTGATATGTATCCCAAAACGGCCGCACGAAGGCCATGTGGGTGTCGAGATCGAGCCTGGTTACCAGATAGTTGTCGCCCATATGGAGATACACTGCCCCTGGATGGAGGGCCGAAAAGGCGGTCTCCGCTCCTTCGGTGCCGATGATGTCGCCTGTTTCTTCTTCGACTATGGTGTACTGCTCTCCCGCTGCGGAACGCAGCCCGATCTTCGCAGCTGGGAAATCGGTGTTGGTGGAATACCAAGTGCCGGTGGATTCACTTGTGGCCGGTTCGTCCTTGGAAGTGCCGGTCCCGTGGAGGCCGTCTTTGTAGCGCAAAAGTCCCTCGGTCACACCTCGTTCAAGGGCGGCTGGGAGCATGGGGCCAAAGAAATGCCGGTCGTCACTCGTGAGGGGGCTCTCATAGGCCGCGGCCGCCAGATGATGCGAGTGGATGAAAGGGTTGGAGAAGTCAACGGTAGCTGCCTCCACCTCTCGACCAAGAAGTTCGTCGGGGTGCTTGACGAAGAACTGTTCCAGAGCGTCGTTGCCAGCCACAAAGATGGCCAGACTCTCGCTCTTGCCTCTGCCGGCGCGTCCCCACTGCTGCCAAAGGCTGGCCATTGTCCCCGGATATCCCACCGTGATTGCCGCGTCGAGCGCCCCGATGTCGATGCCCAACTCCAGCGCGCTGGTGCTGACCACCGCCAGAAGCTTGCCCCCGAAGAGCATGGTCTCGATATTACGGCGCTGCTCGGGGGTATAGCCGGCGCGATAGGGCGAGACCTGGCCGGCCAAGCGGGGGTCGATTTCCTTGAGCCGGTCTACGGTTTGCTGATAGATAACCTCGGCGCTACGTCGCGATTTGGTAAAACAGATTGACCGGACTCCGGAACGTATCAGCTCTGCCAGCAACTCGGCCGCCTCGGCGCTGGAACTGCGCCTGAGATTGCACTGGTCTTCCACGAGCGGTGGTTGCCAGAAGACGACCTTGCGGGGGCCGACGGGCGCACCGTCGCCGCTGATGTGAATCACGTCCAGACCGGTGAGGTGGTGGGCGTGCTCATGCGCGTTGAGGATGGTGGCGGAGGCCAGTATGAAGCGGGGCTCGGCCCCATAGAGTGAGGCGACCCTTCGCAGACGGCGGAGCACGTTGGCCACGTTGCTGCCGAATACCCCCCGATAGGTATGGGCTTCGTCGATAACTACATATCGTAGGTTGAAGAAAAAGTCGTCCCAGCGCTCATGATGAGGGAGGAGGCTGAGATGGATCATGTCGGGATTGGTGAGTAGAACCCGGGCCTTTTGCCTGGCCAGCTGCCGGGCGGCGGAAGGGGTATCGCCATCGTATGTAGCCACTTCTACCCGGTCGCCGGCCAGCAGGCGTAGGCGGCGCAGCTGGTCTTGAGCGAGGGCTTTGGTGGGATAGAGGTAGATGGCGCGGGCGTGGGAATCGCGGAGCAGCCCATCGATAACCGGCAAGTTGAAGCACAGGCTTTTGCCGGAAGCTGTGCCGGTGGTGACCATAAAGTGGCCGCCCGACCGGGATGCCTGCCAGCACTCAGCCTGATGCGTCCACATGCGGGTGATGCCCTGGGCGGCCAGCGCATCGGCAAGTTGCAGGTGAAGATCGTTGGGAAGGGGGGATGACTTGCCCGGACGGCCTGGCAGAATCGTCTGAGCCTCGACCTGGGGGAATCGTTCGGGGGAAAGAAGTTCGAACAGTTCCCGTGTCATATGCCTGTGCCTCGAGAAGATCGCAGCCAATCGTCTCGCCCACCTTCGTCTCTGCCGCCACCGTCAGTCGATGAAGCGTAACGGCTCGGAATGACTGCGGGCATCCTACTAATGTTGGAGATAGGAGACCGCGCCGGTAGCCGTATCGCTCTGAAGGGTTATCAGCACTATCTGCGGCCGGGCGAACAGGCGAATCGGCGGAATGGTACTCGTTCCAACCCCGTTTGAGATTATCACCGTTGTCACTTCATTGGTGACCATGCCGGTCCGGTATTTCTGGCCGTATTCCGAGGGGATATACGGAGCCCAGAGTCCGAAGAGAGTTACCTGGCCGCCGTGTGTGTGCCCGGACACGACCAGGTCGACGGCACCGGCGGGTAGATCCTCGGCGAAGTCAGGGCTATGAGAGATAAGCAGCACGAAGTCATCCTCGGAAGTATCATCCACGACAGGTCCCAGCCGGGGTCTATCCACCTGGTAGTCACTTACTCCACCGAGCCGGATTCGTGCTCCATTGTACTCAAGCCATATACCCTCATCGCGCAGGAGCGTGATGCCAGCCTCCTCAATGGCTTGAACAACCGTAGCGGGACCGTTGTCGCCGTCATCGTAGGTGCCGTAATCATGGTTACCGAGGACGGCGAAGCAGCCAAGGGGCGCCTGCAATCCCGCGAGTTCGGCAAAGCAAGAGGCTGCGTAGCTGGTGTCGAGGTAGACGTAATCGCCGCCCAGGAGAATGAGGTCGGGCTCAAGAGCGTTTACTCGTTCAACCAGCGACCCAACTCTGTTCTCGGAGAAGAACGGTCCGCGGTGAATATCAGTGACAAGTGCCACTCGGACGCCATCAAACTCGGCCGGGAGGTCTGGGCACGCGAACGTATACTCCTTGATCTCCAGCCGGTAGGTCTCACCAAAGCCAATAGCCAGTATCGCCACCACCGCCGCGAAAACCAGGCCCAGGATCCACCAGACGATCCGGCTTCGTTTTCGCCTCATGGGGTCCGGTTAACGTGCCGCTCTCAGAAGACCGGACGTGACGTCAACGAGGTACGCGGACAAGGTCGCGTTCGACCAGCAGTTCTGCAATCTGCACTGCGTTGAGCGCCGCTCCCTTACGCAGGTTGTCGGCTACCACCCACATGTTGAGAGCATTCTCCGCGGTGGGGTCGACCCGGATGCGTCCCACGTAGGTATCATCCTGCCCCGAAGCGTCGATAGGCATTGGGTAGATCTTGTCGACCGGTTCGTCTACCAACCGGATGCCGGGCGCCGAGGCCAGCAACTCCCGCGCCCGCTCGACACTGAGCGGGCGGACGAACTGCAAATTGACCGCTTCGGAGTGCCCGTTCTGGACGGGCACTCGGACACAAGTAGCTGTCACGGCTATGCTGTCGTCGCCCATGATCTTTTTTGTTTCGTCTACCATCTTGTGCTCCTCTTTGGTGTAGCCGTCGTCGAGGAACACGTCGATGTGGGGCAGACAGTTGAAGGCGATCTGGTGTGGGTACACCCTGATCTCCGGAGCTTGGCCGGCCAGGAGTCGTTCGGTTTGCTGCATCAATTCATTGATGGCCTTGGCGCCGGTACCGGATACGGCCTGGTAGGTGGAGACGACTACCCGGGTGATCTGGGCCTCATCATGGAGAGGTTTGAGCACTACGACCATCTGTATGGTGGAGCAGTTGGGATTGGCGATGATTCCCTTGTGCCAATCGACATCATTCGGATTCACTTCGGGCACCACAAGGGGAACTTCGGGATCCATTCGCCAAGCGGAAGAGTTGTCAACCACTACGCAGCCCGCCTCTCGAGCCATGGGCGCGAATTTGAGCGATGTGCCGCCACCGGCGGAGAAGAGGGCAAGGTCGATACCCTTGAAGCTGTTTGGAGTGAGTTCCTGGCAGATGATATCTTCGCCGCGGTATTCAAGGTGCATTCCCGCGGACTTGGCAGTGGCCAGAGCCACCAGTTCTTTGACCGGGAAGTTACGCTCGGCCAGGATACTCCGCATTGCCCGTCCCACGGCACCTGTAGCGCCTACCACTGCGACCCGATACTCTCTGCTCACGATCCCTCCCTCGACCTACTTATAACCCATAAATCTTAGCACGCGCTCTGGCCGGATCCGGCTTAGCGAGTCCAAAGTGAACCACTGCCAGCCCGAATGGTTTCGCTCGGTGTGGCGGAGTATGCGAAGGGAGTCACCAGGTGCTTTGTGGGTTGCCGGCGAACCACCAGTACCAGACGGTCGTCGCCGGTACGGGATGAGTCGTGGAAGCCGGTAGCAGCGGCCCATACGGAGTTGGCCAGTGTCCACGGTTCGCGGTTCGGCGTCTTCTCCACGGCACGGATGATGCCTTCTCGTCCGAAGAAGTGGTTCCCACGCGAGGAATCGGTCACGCCGTCGGTGTAGACGATAAGGAAATCATCCGTGTGTAGTTCGTGCGACACGGCCGCGAAGCGCAAACCGGGGAAAAGTCCCAGGGGAGGGTTGTGGGGCGCATCGACCTCGACGGTGCCCGAGGGCGTAATGATAAGAGGCGCGGGATGTCCGGCCAGACAGGTTGTCGCGGTCCCCGACAGACGATCAATGAGGCAGGCCGCTACGGCGACAAAACGCCCGTCCGGCAGCAGGCGTGCCAAGGAATCGTTGGCCGCACTCATGAAAGTCTCGGGGTCGGGAGTGAGGTTGGCCTGTGCCGCGAGCGTGTACCGGGTCTTTGCTGCAATGCCGGCCGCCTCAACGCCTTTGCCCGATACGTCGCCTACCAATACAAGCGCACCGGCGCTACCAAGGTCGAGCACATCGTAGAAATCGCCGCCTACGCGCGCCATCTCGGTTGCCGAAGTGAAGCTGACTCCAACCTCCAAGCCATCCACGGCTGGAGGAAGGGCGGGGAGCAAGGCTGTTTCGATGGTTCGTAGTACAGCCTGTTCCCGCTCTCTGGTCTTGTAGCGAAGGAGTGTATCTCCGGCTATCCGGCAGGCCGCCTCCACGACCTGCAACCTCTTGTCGAACCAATCCGGCCTCCGGTCGGCTAGATGGAGCGATCCTACCCTGCGGGTTCCGGCCCGGAGCGGCAGCACCGCAAGAGACTCGAACAACTCTTCCATGCATCGCCCTCGCAGGGGGCCGAGTTGCTCCGCAGTGAAATCTCTGGAGAGGGTGGTTAGCCTACCCCAGGCGAACGAGCCACCTTCGGTGAAGAAGGGCAGCGATGCGTCAATGGCGCCGATTGCCACCCGGCCGCAGATGCATTCCTCGCTACGCACCACTGTCTCATCGCGCGCGAAAGCGGTGGGTGCTCCGTCTACTACATATCCGGGGAGCCAGGATGTGTCTCCGTTCTCCTGCAAGAGGCGGAGAATGGCCGATTCGCATTGTGTGAAAGCTCGTGCCCACCGCGTGAGCCGTTCGGCCGCTTCGGTGAACGAACCGGCTTGGTTGAGGCTTTCGAGGATCGCGGTCAGTTCTTGGAGGTCGTTCATGGGTCCGATTATGCCCACTTTGACCGGAACATGTCTACTCGGGCCTGAAGCGCCACACCGCCACGGCGAAGAGGGCCACTATCCACATCCACACGATGCCCATGGGTTTGAGGATGTTGGCTATTCCCCAGCTCTTGAGGGTGATCCCATGGAACGCGTCCATCACCCAAGCAGAGGGCAGAACGTGAGCCACCTTCGAAAACCCCGCACTGGTGACCTCGAGCGGGAACCACGCACCTCCCAAGGCGGCCAGCAGGAGGGCGGTTACTACTGTGGTGGCGATGACGGCTTGCTCTGAGCGGAACACCGACATGATGAGGAGACCAAACGCGGCCGCGAGTATGGAGAGCGAGGCCATTACCACAAACAGGGCGAGTGGGCTGTTGAAGTAGTCGACGCCGAAGGCCAATTGGCCCAGCAGAACCAGGAGAAGCTGCTGGAGGAAGGTGAGTGTGATCATGGCCAGCATTTTGCCGCCGAGGATCTCTCTCGACCGTACTCCGGCGGCGCTTAACCGGCGCAAGAGCCCATGTTGCCTTTCCCAGACAACGGTGCTGCATACCCCCAACAGGCCGAACAGAACCCAGTTCACCAACGCTCCTGTCGAGGACTGCTGGAATCCTCCCGCTTGAGTTCCTGCCTGATCTGCAGTGGAGTCGCCGGCCTCGGTGATGGTGAGGGTAATGGCCGGGTCGGCGAGTTGAGCGTCTGCAAAAGAGCGGGCCAACTCAAGTAGGTCGGCATCCAAGGGCTTGCCTGTGACGATGGACACCTGCCCAGCGGCGGCCTCAGCTGCGAGCGTGGCGGTGTTAGATTCGGACAGGGTGCTCTCTATTGCCTGCTGGAGCGATTGGGCGCCAGTGGAGGTCTCGACGCGGATGAAAGTCAGAGTGGCCGGATGGCCTGCTTCCACCGCCGCTCCGTATCCTTGGGGGATGATTAGCCCGGCGGCCACCTCCTGGTCTAGAACGGCGCTGTCGATCTCCGAATTGGATACTTCTTTCAACTCGACGAGAGGCACTTCCGCCAGTCTGTCAACTAGTTCCTGGGCGACCGTGGTGCCGTCTGCGTTGACCAGGGCGAGAGGCAGGCGGCTTTCTTCATCGTCATTGCTCGGAATGAGTAATCCCAGAAAGATCGTGAAGACGATAGGAAGTACGATGGTGAACAGTAACGCCAGCGGATCCCGGCGGTTTTGCAGCAATTCCTTGCCGGCGATGTGCCACACATTTTTCATGCGTACCTTCTCCTGAAAAAGAAGGTGGCGATGCCGAACAGCACGACGGTGAAGACGAGCGCTACTCCTACTGGTAGCACGATATTGCTCCACGATCCGCCGAAAAGGAGTTCACTCCATCCTTCCATCAACCAGCCGAGAGGGCTTACCCGTCTCACGGCGCCGAAAGTGCCGCCGATGCTGGCAGTTCCTGTGAAGTTGCCACTGATGAGGCCAAGGAATACGAAGATAGCCGAACTCACGGCGCCTGCCTGGCTGGGGGTCTTAGCAAAAGAAACGGTAACAAGGCCCAGGGAAGCGGCAACGAGGGCGCTACACACGGTGAGCGCGACTACGGGACCCAGTTCTCCCCAGTCGGCGCCCATCAAGAGCCACCCCGCCAGCAGAAGGACTGCCGCCTGAAGAAGCACCACCAAGAAGACGGCAATGTACTTGCCGCCCAGTATCACGCTTCTGGGAGTTGAAGTGGTGAACAAGCGCGAGAGCGTTCCTTGCTGGTGCTCTTCAAGGACGCTGCGTGCGGGAGTGGCCGCGCCGAAGAGCATGAAGAAGAGCATCATGCCCACCAGAACCTGACTGGCAACGTTGGGACGCTTCTGGTCATCTGCGTCTGCAATCACCGGGCTGCGTGCGTCGAGTGCCACCGGTGGCTCTGTCTGCGCCGCCTGGGCATAGGCGATCGCCGCTCCGGAGGCCAACTCGTTGATTTCGGCGGTATTGGTTGTTCCCAGCGAGACGGCCAGCTGGGCGGCGGTTGCTCCGGCCGCCCGAGCGCCGTTCAAGGATTGAATCACTGATTGTGTTACTGCTGCGACTATAGACGGTCCCACGCCGAGAGCCGGGTCTTTGTAGATTTCGATCTCGGTAGCGTTGGTGCCGGCGCTGGTGCTCATGAGGGCCGTAGAGAGATCCGGCGGGATGATGACGGCTGCAGCTGCTTCACTCTCCTCGACGGCGGTTCGGGCCTCATCAGGGCTTTCGACCTGGGTGACGGTCAGCAGCCCGGCCATGTCTGAGCCGGCGAGCGCGGCGGTGAGGGTGGCGCCGGCGGCGGGCGTGCCCGCCCCGGCGCCGGTATCCTGGTTGACTACCACGGTCTTCACCGCGGCTATGGAAAAGCTATCGCCGGAGCCGAAGGCTGCACCCAGAGCCCCGGCCAATGCCAGAGGAGCGATGAACATCATGACAAGACCCGCGATATCGCGGTATACGTGACGAGTGTCCTTCCAGGCGATTGTCAGTGCCCGCATCATCTCTTACGGGCCTGCTCTAATCCCGCAACGCGCGGCCGGTAAGGTGCAGGAACACCATCTCCAGGTTCGGTTCGGCGAGGGCGATCTCGGTTATCCGTGCGCCTGTCACCCGTGCGCTATCGAAAAGCCGGGGCATGAGCGTGTTTGCATCATCGGTAAGCAGCCACACCCGTCCGTCCTCGGGCTCTGAAACGCTCGAGACCCCAGACATATTCCGCCATTGCTCGACCAGGGTGTGGGCATCCCGGTCCATGGCAAGGTTGATCCGGGTGCGTTCACCGACCAAATGGACCAGCTCCTCCTGAGTTCCGACCGCGATCATCGCGCCACGATCCATGATGCCGATGCGGTTGGAGAGTTCCTGAGCCTCTTCCATGTAGTGGGTGGTATAGAGCACTGTGACGCCGGCGGCATTGAGGTCTTTTACACCGTCGAGAATAGAGCGGCGGCTTTGCGGATCGATTCCGACCGTTGGCTCATCGAGATAGAGAAAGCGCGGCTCGTGTAGGAGAGCAGCTCCGATATTCACGCGCCGTTTCATGCCGCCGGAATACTTGCCGAGTCTATCTTTTTGTCTGTCGATAAGACCTATGAGTTCCAGGACCTCATCCACCCGTTTACTGAGTCGTGGTCCACTTAGGCCATACATACGGCCCCAGAACATCAAGTTTTCCCGGCCGCTCAAGTCGTCGTATAGGGCGATGTCCTGTGGAACCACGCCGATGAGTCTCTTGACTTCTTCGGACTGCCGGGTGATCGAGAATCCTCCAACCCGCGCTTCGCCGGCGTCGGGTTTTAGCAGGCAGGAGAGGATGGAGATGGTGGTTGTCTTCCCGGCCCCGTTGGGACCGAGAAGGCTGAATATCTCACCTTCCCGTATGCGGAAAGAGACATCGTCAACGGCGACGGGGCCCTTGGGCGGATCGAACTGTTTTCGGAGTCCCTCAACCTCGATGGCTTCCACGTTATCCTCCCCGCGCCGGGCCGCCTGTTGTTTGAGCGACGCCGTCTATTGCCTTGCCCAACAGCGCAGCTTTTCGTTTTAGCTGAAGACCTCTTCGCGGCTTACCATGCCCTCATGAAGCTTGAAGGCGGCGTGCAAAGCCCGGACCGCGGTGTCGGCCTGTGCCTTTCTGATCACACAGCTGATCTTGATTGAGCTGGTCGAGATCATCTCGATGTTGATCTCGTTCTCCGCGAGCACTTCGAACATCCTGGCTGCGATGCCGGGATAGGTTTTCATGCCCGCTCCGACCAGCGTGATTTTTGCCACCTCTTTGTCCAAATCGAACGATGAGAAGCCCAGCTCCTCCTTGAGGTCTGTAAGTACCGTCGTGACCTTGGGTAAATCAGCTTCGGAGGCGGTGAAGGATATGTCGGTCGCACCCCCAGCCGAAACATTCTGGATGATCACGTCGAGGTTCACGTTGGCTTTGGCCAAAGCGGTGAAGACCCTGGCGGCGACTCCCACCTTATCGGGCAGATCGTGGATGGTCACCTTGGCGTCGTCAAGAGCGTAGGTCACACCGGAGACAATAGCTTGTTCCATGCCGTTCTCTTCCTGTCCTATGAGAGTTCCGGGAGTGTTGGTGAAACTGGAGCGAACGTACAGAGGCACGTCGAACCGACGGGCCACCTCGATACTGCGCAGCATCATCACTTTGGCACCACTCGCGGTGAGTTCGAGCATCTCGTCGTTGGAGATGAAGTCCAGCTTGCGGGCCTCAGGTACGACGCGGGGGTCGGCCGTATAAACTCCGTCGACATCGGTGAAGATCATGCATGCTTCGGCGCCCAGTGCCGCCGCAAGAGCGACGGCGGTGGTGTCAGAACCTCCGCGGCCGAGCGTGGTGACATCCTGCGTGGTTGAAACTCCCTGAAAACCGGCCACCAAGACAATCTTATCCTCTTCGAGAGCCCTCCGGATCCGGTGGGGCTTGATGTCGAGGATCTTTGCTTTGGTGTGGACCGCGTCGGTAACGATACCGGCCTGAGAACCGGTGAGAGAGATGGCGTCATGGCCAAGTTCATAGATGGCCATGGCCAAGAGTGCCGCCGATATGCGCTCGCCGGTGGATAGCAGCATGTCCATCTCCCGAGCCGGCGGGTTGTCGGAGATCTCCCTCGCCAACTCGATGAGTTCGTCGGTTGTGTCACCCCGAGCGGAAACCACCGCGACGACAGGGTGCCCTTTCTTGCGCGCGTCCACGATCCGGTTGGCCACCCGTTTGATACAGGTGGCGTCAGCCACCGACGTGCCTCCAAACTTCATCACGATGATGTTGGTGCGTTCGGCTTTGCGCTCTGGTCCGCCGATAACGACGTATTGTGATCCGAGCGCGTCTTCCGTCACTGGTGGTTGGTCTTGCTTGAGTTGTTCTTCGTCAGCCACCTGGATCAGTGCTCCGCTTGTAGTGGTTTCTCGGGATTACGGGTCGCGTGACGCGATCCTTAGTCGAGGAATTCTAGCGGATTTCTAGAGCTCTCGCCGACCGGTGAGGGCTCGTCCAAGCGTGACCTCATCGGCATACTCCAGATCACCACCCATGGGCAAGCCGGCTGCAGGCCTGGTGATACGCAGTGTTCCCGCGGAAGTCGAGGGACGGAGTTCTTCGGCGATGTAGAGCGCAGTGGCTTCGCCGGCCATGTTTGGGTTGGTGGCTACTATCACCTCTTGCACCTCTCCAGAACGTGCCCGTTCAAACAATTCCGATAGATGAAGGTTTTGCGGGCCGACCCCATCCAGAGGGGAGAGGGCGCCGCCGAGAACATGATAGAGCCCCCGATACTCATGGGTGCGCTCTATGCTGATGATGTCGGCCGGCTCTTCGACCACGCAGATGGAGGTCTGATCTCGCCTGGGATCCAAGCAAATCTGGCAAAGCTCTTGCTCGGTAAGGTTGAAACAGCGTGTGCAGAAGCGCACCGTTTCCTTGACGTCGATTAGTGCCTGGGCCAATGGCAGTGCGTCTTCCGGGGCCAGTTTCAATAGATGAAAGGCCAGACGCTGGGCTGTCTTCGGTCCCACGCCGGGCAACTTGCCCAACTCGTCGATGAGCCTCTGGACGGTTGGACTGAACATGCGGCTGTTACCGGATTATCCGAGGAGCGCGGCTAAGATGCAGTAGTACTGTTAGAAGGGCAGACCGGGAATGTTGAGGCCGGAGGTGACGCCGCCCAGCTTCTTGTTGGCCAGCTCCTGTGCCGAGCGTAGCGCCTCGTTGGTGGCGGCCATGATCATATCTTCGAGTATCTCGACATCGGCGGGATCGACCGCTGCAGGGTCTATCTTGATACTCTTGAGTTCTATGGAACCGGTGACCTGCACCGTGACCATTCCTCCACCCGCGGAAGCCTCGACCGTCTCGTTGGCCAGTTCCTCTTGCATTTTGGCCATATCGGCCTGCATCTTCTGGACCTGCTTCATCATCTTCTGGTAATTCGGATTCACCGGCGTCTCCTCGGAAGATCTAGCGCGTGGGCCCGTCGTCAATGATCCGGGCGTCGAACTCCTGTTTCAGCACCCTGATCAGTTCGTCCTTGCTCAGGATTCTAGCATTTTCGTCCGGATCAGCCGGCGGAGGTGCGGGTTCGGCGGCAAGCTTCGTGGTTACTCGTAGCGGTGTTCCCGTCACCTCGAGCAACGCCTCCGCAATGATCAGGCGATTATCTCCACGGGCGACCTGATTGGCCTGGAAACTGTAGCCTGCGGGAAACTTGATGACCAACTCGTCACCATCGAGGCTGTCAGGCCGTCCTTCTCCGAGCAGGGCGGGCAGCCCGGGCTGGCGTGCCTTTACGGCCTCTAGCACAAGCGGCCAGGCGCGTCTGAGATGGTCGACGTCGGGACGTACAGTTGTGCTTGTTTCTGATCGCGCTTCTGCCGGTGCTGCTGTCTCTTCAGGTGGCGCAATGGCGTTCTCTCCGGGTGTTTTCGGGATATCACTTCCAGATGGTCCCGCGGTGTGCTTTATGGGTGGTTCGGAGACGCGCTTCCCGGGTGATTCGGAGGTCTGTTTCTCAGCGTGTCGCGTAGATGATACCCGGATCGGCGGCTCCTTAGAAGACACCATACTCGAGCCGGAGCCGGAGCCAGCCGGACTTGTCGAGCCGACGGCGGTCATCTTGATCAATACCAGTTCCAACTCGAGCCGTGGATCCGAGCCTTGGCGGATGGAACGGAGCGCTTCTCCGAGCAGATCAATGAAGATCACCGCACGTGCCACCGACATGCGTGCGGCCTGGCTGCGAAGCCTGTCCAATTGCTCCTCGGTGGCCGCGATGCTGGCCGGCATGTCGTCGGTATGTTTGACGACGTAGAGATCGCGCAGGTGACCGAGCAAATCTTTGATGAACTGGGTATAGTCGGTGCCGCTCTGGCTCAACCGCTCGACAAACAGCAGAGCGCTGCGGGTATCGTTCTCATGCATAAGGTCGACAATCTCGAACAAGAGGTCGTGACGGACTACTCCCAGAATGTCGAGAGTCTCCTCCAGCGAGATGTTCTCTCCGCAGTACGTCGCCAGCTGATCAAGGATTCCGATAGCGTCACGGAAGCTGCCTCCTGCCGCCCGGGCGATGACCGTGAGCGAGGTCTCCGCGATGTTGATGCCCTCCTGCGCGGCAACCCCGGCGAGAACGCTGGCCACCTCTCTTATCGACGGTCTACGAAAGTCGAAGCGCTGACACCGGGACAGGATGGTGGCCGGAACCTTATGCGGCTCAGTGGTGGCCAGCACGAAGACGGCGTGGGCCGGCGGTTCTTCCAGGGTCTTGAGCAGAGCATTGAAGGCTTCGGGAGTGAGCATATGGACTTCATCGACGATGTACACCTTCATGCGGCCTTCGACCGGAGAGAAGTGCACCTTGTCGCGGAGGTCGCGAATATCGTCGATGCCTCGGTTGGAGGCGGCGTCCATCTCCACTACGTCCAAGGCGCTCCCACGGCGAATGGCCAGACAGTGGGGGCAGGTGCCATCCGGCGTGGGCGTGGCCTTGCCTTCCCCGGCATCGCAATTGAGAGCCATGGCGAGGATCTTGGCGGTCGAGGTCTTGCCCGTGCCGCGCGGACCTGTAAAGAGATAAGCGTGGCTGACACGGTCGTGCTTGATGGCGTTGATGAGCGTGCGGGCCACGTGTTCCTGCCCGATGATGTCCTCGAAGCGTGTGGGCCGGTACTTGCGGTACAAAGAGACTGCCATGCGCCGGGCGACTCCTACGCTCTAGCTCGAAAGAAGTAGAGCGATTATATCAGCCGGCTCAGGGGGTCTTATCGCTTGGACAGCTCTCTGTCTCTTCGCTCTCCACGTCGTAGTTGCAGGCGCGATCATCTTGGGCCCGGCGTAGGACGCCATAATGATCCTCGCGGATGGCGTCTTCTAGGCGCTGGACGTCTTCTTCTGGAAGGTCGAAATAGTGGGCCATGCGGTGGAATATCTCAATAGACGTCTCGAACTCCTCGGGCACCACGTCGCTGGCGCCAAGGACGTAGAGTGGCTGCACCTCGGTAAGGAAGCGGGTGCGGGCGATGATGTGGAGCGCGGGACACATCCGCCGGAGCTGAGCCACGATGCTGCGGGTTGAAACCGGGTCGCCAATGACGACGGCGGCCGCCCGCGCCCGCTCAGCGCCTGCCTGAGACAGTACGGCCTCATTGGTGGCGTCTCCAAAGTGTATCGGTTCGTTTCGTGCCACCTCCTCCCGTACTGTTTGGGGGTTCATCTCGATTATGGCGTAGGGAAACGCGAACTCACGAGCGGCGCGGGCAAGATTCCTGCCGTTGATACCGTAGCCGATAATGAGCAGGTGATCGGAATAGGCTTGCCCTTCGCCCACTCCGACGCCGTGCCCGGCGGTAATGCAGCGTGGTAGGTGCAGTCGCTCGACTGCCCGGTAGGCTCGTGCGCTCTGGCTCATCACGACAGGAGTTACCGCCATGGTGAGCACCGCGACGGCCAAGAAGCCCTGTCGCAGATCTTCGGGGATCAGGGAGTTAGCCGCGGCAACCGCGGCAAGTACGAAGGAGAACTCCCCCACCTGGCTCAGCGCGAGGCCTGTCCCAAGTGATACGCGCAGAGGGTAACGCAGAGCCAGAACGGCGGCTGTTCCGGTGATTGTTTTGACCAGCATGAGGCCGATGGCTCCGAGCAGCACCATCCACCAGTGGCTCGCGAGAAATCCTGGATCAAGGAGCATCCCTATCGAGACAAAGAAGAAGCTCACAAGGAGGTTGCGGAACGGCATGACCAGGCCGAGAGAGTGATGGCCGTATTCGGACTCGGAGATGATGAGTCCGGCGAGGAACGCACCCAAAGCCAGTGATAGGCCCAACTTGGCAGATAGGGCGGCAACAGCGAAGCAGATGGCAACCACGACCATGAGAAAGACGTCGGCGCTACGGCTCCGGGCGGCCTCGTACAAGATCCGTGGCACGATCCATTTAGCCAATACGACGACCAGCACTACCATGCCTACCGCGACGGCCACCAATGCGGGCACGCTCATGGATATATCAGGTTCATCTCCTCCGAGCAAAGGTAAGAGCAACATCATTGGTACCACGAGGATGTCTTGGAAGATGAGGATGCCGAGAACGTTTCTGCCCATAGGAGTGTCGACCTCGGCCCGCTCGGTCATGGTCTTGAGCACGACGGCGGTGCTACTGAGAGCTGCCAGCATTCCCAATACGATGGTCTGGGCGGCCGTAAGACCTAAGGCGAAGCCCACCGCGGCTCCGATCGCTCCCGTCAGTATCACCTGCAAAGGCCCGGCAATGAACAGCACCCTGGCTAGACGCGCCATCCTCTTGAAGGACATCTCGAGCCCAAGGGTGAAGAGCAGGAATATCACTCCAATATCGGCCAGTTGCTCGACGCTCTCCGGGCTCTTGACCAATCCGAACGCGTTGGGCCCTATGAGCACGCCTGCGACGAAGAGTCCCACGAGAGCGGGCAGGCGTACCCTGCCGAAGAGCAAGGTCACGCCGACGGCCACGATCATGACGATGATGATGTCGGTGAGAGTAGCGGGCATCACCGGACCATCAAATAGGGAACAAAAAGGACCGTGCACCCACCTTC